>JAKSBK010000608.1 GCA_022361155.1 Pseudomonadota bacterium | reverse complement strand
GGTCGCAACCTGCTGGCCAGCAAGGCAGGGTAGATCGTAACCAGCAAGCAGACCGCAACCGATGCCACGCCCACGGCGGCAAACTCCATGGCGTCCGTGTGAATGGGCAGGCGGTCGATGTAGTAGACTTCGGGGTTCATGCGGATCCCCAGATTCTCTGCGCCGAAGCAGACCATGTAGCCGAGGAACATGCCGATCGCGGCACCGAAGAGCCCAATCAGCGCTCCCTCGATCAAGAACACCCCCAGCGTGCTGCGGCGACTGGTTCCAAGCGCCTTGAGGATCGCGACCTCGCGTCCTTTCTCTTGTACCATCAGCGTGAGGGTCCCCGCGATGCAGAAGCTCGCAACCAAGATGGCGATGCCGAGCGCCACAAACATCGCCAGCTTCTCGAGGGCCAGCGCTCCAAACAGGCGCTTGTTCAGCTCCTGCCAGTCGCGCACGCGAAGACTCGGTCGCGCGATGGCGCGCCGAATGCGCTCGGCCGTCTCGGGTGCTCGATCCACGTTCCGGGCCTTCACCTCTACGCCGCTGATGGCGCCGCCCGTAGCCAGGAACCGCTGGGCGACGGGCAGCATGACGTACGTGTACTTCATGTCATACTCGTACATGCCCGTATAGAAGATCGCGGCGACGCGAAACGGGCGTGACTTCGGCATCGGTCCAGACGGGCCCAGGCTACCCAGGGGGGCCACCACGTTGACCTCGTCACCCACGTACAGCCGCAGGCTGCGGGCGAGCTCCTGGCCCACCAGAATACCCGGCGAAGCGTTTGCGGTGGCGCGCTCCAAAGCCGAGCCTGCCTTCGTGCCCTTTTCGTTTTCGGCCGGTCCGTTGCGAGCCTCGGACGCAGGGGACTCTTGCGGCCGCTCGGGCGCTGCCATCGCGACGGGCTGCGGGCTATTCCGGCCGTCCTGGCTTTCGGACGCTGCGGATCCAGGCTCGCTTGGCGGTTGGGTCGCCGACTCGGGCGCTGCATCGGGCTCGCCTTGGCTGCGCCTGCCTTGGCGCCTGAGCTCGCGCAGACGCAACGCCAGGCTGCCGCCGCGGTACTCGTCGGGAGGCAGATCGAGCAGGCGTTCGGGGTTGGTCAGGTACGAAAGCTTGCCGGCTGTGAGATCATCCGTCAGGTCGCTAACCTCCCCGATGCGAGCCGGGTCGATTCCCCTCAGGACAGCAGTCGCCAGATTCGAGGCGCTCGACAGCATCACCTCGCCGCTGACGTAGGGCGACGCGCCGGCCACGTCCGGCAACGTACGCATCCGCTGCAGCAGAGGCTGCCAGCCTTCGAATGTCCCGTGCTCGACGTCCACGACGACGTGGGCATGATGACCGAGGATCTTTCGCTTCAGGTCGTTCCGAAAACCGCCCATTACGGAAAGCGTGGTTGTCAGGGCGCATGACGAGACGCTGACGGCGAGCACGGATAGCAGGCTGATAGCCGCGAGGAAGCCGCTTTTCTTGGCGCGCAGGTGTCTGGCAGCGACCAGGGATTGGAAGCTGATCCGTTCTACCAAATCGAGGCAGAAGGGCACGGCCCGCAGGGCGAGCCGAACCACGGCAAGGGTCGTCACGAGGTGTCGCACCAGGGCAAGGGCCAGGGCTTCGGGCTCGTTCGGGGGCACCTTGGAAGGCAGGCTCAGCAGCGCCAGCACGGTCGCGCCCAGGAGCGCCAGGTCGAGCACCAGCCAGATCCGGCGCCTCGCCGCCCGCCGGATCAGAAACCAGCAGGCGAGGGAGCTGCCCAACGCGGCGCTCCCACTGACCGCCGCCAACGTTGCCGCCCCCCAAACCCACCAGCGCTCCGGTGATGACCATGCCAGCGGTCCGATTTCGGGGAGCCGATCCGGGTCGCTCGCTGCGATCAGGATTGCCGCGGCAGCCAAACTCGCTGCGTGGGTCAGGTACGCGACGGATCCAAGCAGCAGGCGGGCCCTCCCTGGCGCTCCTCGTTTCAGCTCCCGTGCCTGCTTGAGCGCCCAAGCTGCCAGGGCTGACAGCGCGACCGGCCAGAGCACGGCCGCCACCCGCAGCGTCCATAGCGAGCCCTGGCTGCCCGAAGCCCATGCCCAGGCTCGCTCGGGCGTGAGGGCAAGCGCGAGCTCGGCCAGCAGGGGTAGCGCGAGCAGTACACCCAGCGAGACGCTGCGCCCGCTGGGTCGGTCGCGCGGCTTCACCTGGGCTCCGGTTTGAGAAGCGGAAAGAGCAGCACGTCGCGGATGGAAGGCTGGCCGCACAGCGTCATCACGAACCGGTCGACACCCATGCCCCAGCCGGCGGTCGGGGGCATGCCGTGGCGCAGGGCGCGGATGTAATCGGCATCGAAGTCCATGGCCTCCTCGTCGCCGCGTTTTCGGTTTTCGACCTGGGCCAGGAAGCGATCGGCTTGCTCCTCGGGGTCGTTCAGCTCGCTGAAGGCGTTGGCGATTTCGTTGCCGTCGACGTAGAGCTCGAAGCGATCGGTGAAACGGTCATCCGAATCGGACCTGCGGGCCAGCGGGGATACCTCGACCGGGTAGCCGGTGACGAACACGGGCAACGAGCGCGCGCCCGACGGCGTGCGATAGAGCTGAGCCAGCTTGCCCTCGGCAAGCTGCTCGAATAGGGCGAACACCCGCTCGCCATGGCTGGCGCATCTTCGAAGGTGCTCGGCCGCTTGGGGCTCGAGGCGTGGAAGCAGGTTCGTGGTGATGGTGGCCAGGCGCTTCGGGTCTTCGAGCGCTCCGGCGTCGAGCTCGCTCGACCAGGGACTCGGGGCCAGTCTCCCGTCTTGCCAGGCGGCGATGGTGTCCTTGAGCGCCTGGACCATCGTGACGCGCCGCCAGGTCTGAGCAAGGTCATAGGCGCGCTGCAGTCCGAACTCGGGCATCGCGGCCAGCAGTTGCGCGTCCACGGCACGCACGAGCTGTTCGGTGAGCCCCATGAGGTCCTCGTACGAGGCGTAGGCCATGTAGAACTCGAGCATGGTGAACTCGGGGTTGTGGCGGGTGCTCACGCCCTCGTTGCGGAAGCAGCGACCTAGCTCGTACACGCGGTCCAGGCCACCTACGACGAGCCGCTTCAGGAACAGCTCGGGAGCCACCCTGAGGAACTGAGGAATGTCGAGCGCATTGTGGTGCGTGCGAAAGGGTCGGGCGGTGGCTCCACCCCGGATGCTCTGCAGTATAGGTGTCTCAACTTCGATAAAGTCATGCTGGTCCAAGAACCTGCGTAGCTCGCGCACGATGAGGGTCCGAGCCCGAAAAACCTTGGCCACCTCAGGATTGGCGAACAAGTCTACATATCGTTCACGATAACGCTTCTCCACGTCCTTGAGCCCATGCCACTTGGCTGGGGGAGGCAGCAGCGCCTTGGCCAGGTGTTGGTAGCGATACGCCTTGACGGCGAGCGCGCCTGTGCGCGTTCGCACTAGCGGACCCTTGATACTCACGTGGTCGGCAAGATCGACGGTTGCGTATTGCGCAGCCTCGTTCTCTGGCAGATCGTGGGCCCGCACCAGCGCCTGGGCACTGCCGTAGGGGGTCTGCACCACGAGGAACGGCCCGCGCTTGGCCATCACTCGGCCGTAGAGATCGTAATGCTTGGCCGCGGCCCTGAGCTCCGTCTCGCCGGGCAGCTCTTGGCGCTGGTTGGCGCTGGCGTTGGCGAGCTCGACCACGTGGCGTCGATCCTGCTCGTTCGCGCGGAAGCCCGATGGGTACGCCACGCTGCCCGTAGTCTGGAGCTTGGCCGCGTGCGCCAGGCGGGCCGCTATCAGGTCGTCCTCGGTTGCCATCGCTTCAGTGCGTGCTCTCGCTGTCGATCGAGCTCACCGATTGCGCGCCATCGGCCGCCTTGAGCAGGTAGGCCTCGATAAACCCATCCAGGTCGCCGTCCAGGACCCGCCCGGCGTCGCCGACCTTGTACTCGGTGCGCTCGTCCTTGACCAGCGTGTATGGGGCCAGCGTGTAGGTCCGCACCTGAGAGCCAAAGCCGATCGCTAGCTTGCCGGCGGTGTAGGTCTGCGCGAACTGCGCCTCGCGCTCCTGCCTCGCCTTCTCGTACAGGCGCCCCCGCAGCATCTTCATGGCGGTGGCCTTGTTCTTGTGCTGTGAGCGTTCAGCCTGGCAGGCCGCGACCATGCCCGTTGGCAGATGAGTCAGCCGCACCGCGGACTCGGTGCGGTTGACATGCTGGCCGCCCTTGCCGCTGGCCCGGTAGGTGTCGACACGCAGATCCTCGCTGCGGATTTCGATGTCGCCAACGTCCTCTTCCAGATCCGGCACTACCTGCACTGCTGCAAAGCTCGTGTGCCTGCGTGCGTTGGAGTCAAACGGGCTGATACGTATCAATCTATGCACTCCGTTTTCTGCCCGCAAGAACCCGTACGCATACCTCCCGCGTACAAGAAACGAAGTGTCCTTGATACCTGCGTCATCGGCGGGCTGGCGATCCACGATCTCGGTGGCGAACCCGCGCCGCTCGCACCAGCGCAGGTACATCCGAGTCAACATCTCGGCCCAGTCCTGCGCGTCGATTCCACCCGCGCCCGGGCTGATGCTCACGATGGCGTCGGCAGTATCTTCGGGCCCTGAGAGCATCCTTCGGAGCTCAAGCTCTCGAAGGCCGCGCTCCAGCTCCGGGAGCTGCTCGCTCAGCTCCGCGAGCACGCTCTCGTCCCGTTCCGCGGTTGCGAGCTCAAGAAGCTGCTGCATCTCGCTGACTTCCCGCTCAAGGCGCTCCAGCTGCTGCAGGGTCCGCTCGAGGTCGGAGCGCTCGCTCAACGTCCGCTGGGCGCGCTCCGCATCGGCCCAGAATTCCGGCTGTTGCACGCGGTGATTGAGGTTGTCGAGCTGCCGCCGCAGTCCACCGACGTCAAAGACACCTCCCCAGCGTCTCGAAACGCTGGACGATTCCCGAGAGGGCCTCGCCGATCTCTGCAGGCTGCATGGGCATGACGTGGCTCAACGAGTACGGTGATGCTGATTCACGAGTCGGTCAAATAGGGTCCGGCCCAGGCTCTCGATCATCAGTTTCTCCACCACCCCTTGGATCCTTTCGCGCTCGGACTCCGACTTGTAGATGAAGCCGATGCCCATGCCAGGCCTGGACTCGGCGTGGGCGTCTGCGGCCAGCACTGCCCACTGGACCTTGCCCCGGAGCACGAGCGGCTCGGGCAAGCGCGGGACAACCAGCCGGAACACGAACTCGGTGCCGACCTCCAGCGGTTTATCGGTCTGGATGAAGGTCCCGCCTCGGCTGATGTTCCTGGTGTAGTCGGCGAAGAAGGAGTTGAGGCGCTTGTACTCCACCTGAAGCTCGATGGGCGCACGTGGTTGGCCGCGCCTTTCTCGTGCATCGTCCTCGTCGGGTCCTGCGCTCAAGTCGCTCGCTCCAAGATAGCCGACGATAGTGCGGGGAGCCGGTCGAGGTCAAAAGGGGACGTCCGAGCCATGGCCGCGGCTTGACTCACCGGCGCAGGGCGACCTAGTACTAAAGCCTCGGTTGGCTGTGCGATGCATGGCTGAGTCACGCCAGGGTCCGCGGTTTTCCGAGCCCGCTGGCGTGGAGCGCGGGCCGGGGCCGGGGGCAGACGGGAGACGGAGCGAGCCGGCATGAAAGAAGATGCGCCAATCGCAGCGCCGGTTTCGGATGGGGCGGCGGACACGTCCGCTGGGCACGGTGAGCCTCCCTGCGCCGGCACCGGGGACGTATCGGTAAGAGAGGCCGCGTCCGAGTCGGCTTCGGCGGGCAACGGCAGCGTTCCCGACCCCGAAGAGGGCGGAGCTGCGGCGCCAGGGTCGGTCTCCCCGGACGCAGGCGAGGCGACGTCGGTGCAGGGGGGGGGTGGCGAGAGCGGCTTCCGCGGGGCGGCTGGGGCCGACGGGGAAGAGGACGAAAACAAGGGGAAGAAGAGAAAGCGGCGCCGGCGTCGTAAAAAGGGTACCGTTAGCCAGCCGTCCGAGACCGGGCCGCTCAAGGGCTCCGTTAGCCGGCCGCCCGAGACCGGGACCAAGCAGGCGAGCAAGGCGGCGCCCGCTGCTGCGCCGCTCGCCCGTTTTCTCGGGCCGACCGGCCGCAGGCACGCGTTCGCCGTAGGGGAAATCATCGCGGGCCGGGTCGTCACCACCCAGGCAGGCACGGTCGTCGTTGACCTCTTCGGCAAGGCCACCGCGATCATGGACGAGCGAGAGCCGCGCGAGCCTCCCGATCCGCAGCTTCAGTCGAGCGCGCCCGCCGCCAGCGCTGGGGGGGTTGGCACTGGCGGCAGCGAGCCGCCCGCCGGCAGCGACGTCGCGTCGTCACCCGCTCAACAGGCTGCGTCGGAGTCCGAGCACCCGTCCCGAGCGCAGGCCGAGCAAAGTCCGGCGCTCGACACCGAGGCTTCCGCCGAGGAGTCTTCGGCCACGCGGGCTGATGAGGCTGCGATCGCGCAAGCCGGCCAGGTTCCGGCGGCTCAGCCGGATCAGGGCATTGGCGCGCCACCTGAACCGGGGTCGGTCGAGCACGAGGGTGCGGCGTCCGCTAGCGGCGACGCCCCCGGCAAGCCTGCTGCAGGCATGCTACCGGCTGAGGCTGGCCCGACACCAGAGGCACTGACGGCCGAGATCGGTGCGCCGGCCGAGATCGGCGCGACGTCCGAGACCGGCGCGACATCCGAGGGGGCTGCAGCCGACGCGGCTCCAGCGGCGGGGCCGGCAGCGGATCCTCCGGCAATCGATGCGGAACAGATCCTCGCAGACCTCATGCTGGTTGGCGAGCAGGGGCCGCCGCTCGAACCTGGGGACATCGTGCGTGGTCGTGTAGGTGCGGTCGCCGAGAACGGCCACATCGCCATCGTCAATCGAGTCGTCGACCCCGCCCACGTCAAGGCGGCTTTCGAGCTGCTGCGCGATCAACGACGGCGAGTAGACGGCGTCGTTTTTGGTTTCAATCGAGGCGGCTACGACGTGCTGGTGCTGGGCGTGCGCGCGTTTTGTCCCGCGAGCGGAATGTCGCTGGAGCACGTCGGCGATCCTAACGAGTTCCTGGGTCGCAGGCTCGACTTCGTGTTGCCGGTGGCCAAAGGGGCTTCGGATGACATCGTCGTAAGCCGGCGTTCCATCCTGGAGCGCGAGCAGCGCAAGCGGGCCAAGCAGCTGCTGCGATCCCTTCGGTCAGGGCAGCGCCTGAAAGGCCGGGTGACTCAGGTCCGAGATTTCGGTCTATTCGTGGACGTCGGGGGCGTCGAGGGTCTCGTCCACCAGAGCGAGCTGAGCTTCGACCGCAGCGTGCGACCTGCCGATGCCGCTCAGGTGGGTGACGAGGTGGACGTGGAGGTGCTCAAGGTCGGAAGCGACGCGCCGAACAAGAGGGATCGCAACCGAGTCAGCCTGTCCATCAAGGCCACGCTGCCGCATCCGTGGGACGAACATCCGCAGCTGCTGGTAGAGGGCTCCTTGGCCGAGGGCACCGTGAAACGCCTGACCGACTTTGGCGCATTCGTGGAGCTGGCTCCCAGCGTGGAAGGGCTGCTGCACCTCAGCGAGCTGGGCCGTGACTTGAAGCATGCCAGCCAGTCGCTCGAGCTAGCGCAGAAACTCGACGTGATCATCGAGAGGGTGGACCGTCAGTCCCACAGGATATCGCTCTCGAAGCCGACCCCGGGTGAGCTCAAGGACTATCGGGGTGGGGCGATTGCTGGCGAGAGCCGGCCGCCCAGTCTCAGGCCTGGTACAAGCGTGGGTGTCAAGGTCGAGCGAGTCGATTCGCGAGGCCTGCATGTTCGTGTGCTGGGGATGATTGGCAAGCGAGCTCGCGCACTGATCCCCCACAAGGAGTTGGGGCCGGACGCCGGTGACTTGAAGAAGACCTCACCTCCGGGCACGGAACTCGAGGTCAAGATCGTGGGCTCCGATCGTGACCGTGGGCTGCGGCTTTCGCGCAAGGCTCAGCTTGCCGACGAGGAGCGCCGCGCCGTCAAGGAGTATCGGCGAGAGGTCTCCAAACAGGGTCTGGGCACCTTTGGCGACTTGTTGCGTGCCAAGCTCGGAGGGCGTTAGGGGTCTTGGCGTCCCAGCGCCGTTTGGCGCACGTGGTTTGCCTGGCGCCGGCTCGGTTGCTAGCCTGTCCCGGTCACGAGCCGCCGGCAGCGTTGTAGGCCCCTGGAAGTGCCTCCAAGCGGATGACCGACGAAGGTCGGCACAAGCCGGCTAGGGCGATTAACTCAGAGGTAGAGTGCCTTCTTCACACGGAGGAAGTCGCTGGTTCAAGTCCAGCATCGCCCACCGCGAACGTTCAGGCCCCAGCAACGCGGTCTATTGGGGTGGCTTGGACGAGCGCTCCCGAAGGGATCCGGGGAGTACGGTGCAGACAGTCCGCGCCGCACACGGGAGGATGAGGCAACATGGCCCAATCTGATATCTACATCGTGGCTGCGGCGCGCACTGCGATTGGCGCCTTTCAAGGAGCCTTGAGCGACGTCCCCGTTCAGCAGCTGGGGGTCGCTGCAATTCAAGGTGCACTGGCGCGGGCCGAGATCGATCCCAAGCAGGTCGACGAAACCTACATGGGAAACGTGCTGTCCGCGGGCGTTGGCCAAGCCCCGGCGCGGCAGGCGGCCATCGGTGCGGGACTTGCCCACGACGTGCCTGCGACCACCGTCAGCAAGGTGTGTGGGTCGGGTCTGCAATCGGTGATCCTGGGGGCGAAGGCGATCCGGCTGGGAGATGCCGACGTCGTGGTGGCGGGTGGCATGGAGTCGATGACCAGAGCGCCCTACCTGCTGCTCAAGGCGCGGGCGGGCTACCGGATGGGCAACGGCGAGCTGATCGATTCGATGGTGCACGACGGGCTGTGGGATCCTTATAACGATTTCCACATGGGCAAGGCTGCTGAGCTATGTGCCCGAGAGCACGGGATCCATCGAGAAGAGCAGGATGAGTTTGCGGCGGAATCCTACCGGCGGGCCATCGCGGCTCAGAAGGAGGGGCGTTTCGCCGAGGAGATCGTGCCGGTGACCATAGCGACTCGCAAGGGCGAGCGCGTTGTGGACCAAGACGAAGAGCCAGGCCGGGTCAGATTCGACAAGATCACCCAGCTGCGACCGGCGTTCGACAAGGGCGGATCGGTCACCGCCGCGAACGCGTCGAAGATCAACGACGGTGCAGCCGCGGTGCTGCTGGCAGGCGAGGCGGCCGTGCGCGAGCTGGATTTGAAGCCGCTCGCCCGCATCGTCGGCTACGGCGGTCACGCACAAGCCCCCGAGTGGTTCACAACGGCGCCGGCCGGAGCGATCGCAACCACGCTCAAGCGCACCGGCTTGCGGGCGGACCAGATCGATCTGTTCGAGATCAACGAGGCGTTCGCCGTGGTCTGTCTCGCTTGCACGAAGCTTGCTGAACTGGACCCGCAAAGAATCAACGTGCGCGGTGGTGCCGTCGCGCTCGGCCATCCCATCGGGGCGTCGGGCACGCGCATCCTGACGACGCTGCTTCATGCCCTGCACGAGAGGGCTGCCAAGCGCGGGCTCGCGACGCTGTGCATCGGTGGCGGCGAGGCGCTTGCGATCGTCGTCGAGGCCGTCTGACAGCTGCGATCCAGCGCTTTCGGGCGTGTTCCTTCCCTGCGCCGTGGGGGCCCGTGCGAAGAGCGGCCCAAAGAATGCAAGCGGATAGTTGGACCATCCAGCACGTCCTGTCGTGGATAACGCAAGACCTGGCCGGGCGAGGCGTCGGATCCCCCCGGCTGGACGCCGAGTTGCTCGTGGCCGAAGCCCTGAGGTGTGATCGGATTCGGCTCTACATGGATCTGCAGCAGCCGATGGAGCCGGGAGAGCTTGCTGCGGTGCGCGCTCTAGTGAAGCGCCGTAGAGCGCGCGAACCGATCGCCTACATTCTGGGCCGCCGCGAGTTCTACGGCCGCTGCTTCGCCGTGGATCGCTCGGTGCTCATTCCCAGGCCGGAGACCGAGAGCGTGGTGGAGTGCGCGCTCGCGACCCTGAAACGGGACAGTGCGGCCCGCGTGCTTGACATCGCGACCGGAAGCGGTGCGCTGGCTGTCACGCTCGCCGCGGAGCGCCCCCACCTTCAAGTGGATGCCTCCGACTCGAGCGAGGCCGCACTGCGCGTCGCGCGGGTCAATGCCGGGCGGCACGGCGTCTCGCAGCGCATGAGCTTCTTTGCGGGAGATCTGTTCGCGCCGCTGCCGCCCGATCGAGCCTACGCCATGATCGTCTGCAATCCACCGTACGTCAGCTCCGAGCAATGGTCCGCACTGCAGCCCGAGATTCGGTTGTACGAACCCCGCGAGGCACTGCTTGCAGCCAGCGGAGGCCTGAGCTTCTACGAGCGCATCGTTCCCGCGGCCGCTCGATGGCTCGAGCCCGGGGGGCGGCTGTTGCTGGAAGTGGGCGCCGAGCAGGCGTCGCGCGTGGTTGCCATGCTGCGGCGGCATGGCGCCTACGACGAGCCTGCCGTAGCACGCGACGTAGGAGGACGGGAGCGGGTTGTGGCGGCCCGTGCTGCCGCCGCCGCGCCTTGAGCCGCTGGTTTTCGCCGGGCTTTGGCGGCACCCAAAGGTGCTGAGCCGAGGCTAGGCTGAAGTTCCATCCGGCCCCCGAAATCATTGAAAGACCTCCCCTACTCTTGCACCAGCAAGGTAGCTAGCGAGTCTCGCGGCGCAGGGACGGATGGCGCACATCCTTGCCCTTGACCATGAAGATGACCTGCTCGGCCAAATTGGTGCTGTGATCGGCGACGCGCTCGAGCCATTTGGCCACGGACTGCACGTGAATGCCGCGCTGGATCGTGGCGGGCTCCTTGCGCATCAGCTCCAGGGCTTCGTGAAACACGTGCGTGTACAGCTCGTCTACTTTGTCGTCCCGCTCGATGACCGCCGCGGCCTGATCCACGTTTCCCTGGACGAATGCGTCGATGGCGTCCTTCACCATGGAGCGGGTGATCGCTGCCATGTCAACGATGCCCTCGTACAGCGGCCAGCGGGGCAGACGCTCGAGGTCCAGTGCACGTTCCGCGATATTGACGCCGAGATCGCCGATGCGCTCCAGATCCGTGACCATCTTCAGCGTGAAGGTGATACGACGCAGGTCCGAAGCCACGGGCTGGCGTTTCGCCAGCAGCAGCATGCATAGCTCGTCGATGTCCAGCTCGGCGCGGTTGACCTTGCGATCACTCCTGATGGTCCGACGCGCAAGCTCGCTGTCGCCCTGCACCAGCGCGCGCACCGAGC
Source organism: Pseudomonadota bacterium (assembly GCA_022361155.1). Taxonomy (NCBI): domain Bacteria; kingdom Pseudomonadati; phylum Pseudomonadota; species Pseudomonadota bacterium. Next base: position 6,134 of record JAKSBK010000608.1, on the reverse strand, counting down.
TGTCGATCATCTCTTCGACTCGCCCGGCCATGAGCAACACGTTTTCTTTGAGCTCGCGTAGCTGCTGCTCGTACTCGCGATCTGTGTGCAGCTTGGGTCTCGGCACTTGGCCGTCCCGTGTTTGGTGGGCCTGAAGGTCCAATCTAGCCGAATTTGCCCGTGATGTAGTCCTCTGTGCGAGGATCGGTTGGCATGGTGAACATCCGATCCGTTCGGCTGAACTCGACCAACTCTCCCAGGAGAAGGAACGCGGTGGAGTCGGACACGCGCGCAGCCTGCTGCATATTATGCGTAACGATGACCACTGTGTAGTGCTGGCGGAACGTTTGTATCAGATCTTCGATGCGGGCTGTGGCGATCGGGTCCAGCGCCGAACAGGGTTCGTCCATGAGGATAACGTCCGGCTGCACTGCCAGCGAACGGGCGATGCACAGGCGTTGCTGCTGGCCACCGGACAGCGCAGCACCGGGCTCATCCAGCCGGTCCTTCACCTCCTCCCACAGGGCTGCCTGCCGCAACGAGCGCTCGACGATCTCGCTCGCGTGCGCGCGTGGCAGCTTCCCGGTGAGCTTTAGCCCGGCCAAAACGTTGTCGCGGATCGTCATGCTCGGAAACGGGTTCGGCTTCTGGAACACCATGCCGACGCGACGTCGGAGGAAGGTGGGGTCCACCTCCTTGGCGTAGATGTCCGACCCGTCCAGCGTGACTCGCCCTTCCAGCCGGGCGAGCGGCACCAGTTCGTGCAGGCGGTTGAGGCAGCGGATGAAGGTCGATTTCCCGCAGCCTGAAGGCCCGATGATCGCGGTGACCTGGTGTTCGCGGATCTCCAAGCTCACGGACCTTAGGACCTGCTTGTCGCCAAACCAGGCCGATAGGGCCTCGGAACCGATTTTCACGCCGGTGATCGGCTGGTCGCTCGCCCGGTTCGCGCGTGCCCGTGGTTCGGATTGCGCTGGCTGGTCCATGGCTGGTCCTGCTCCCCTGTGGCTACTTCCTGAGCTGATGGCGGTGGCGCAAGTACACGGCGAGCGCGTTGAGCACGAGCATCGCCCCCAGCAGCACGACGATTCCGGCGGCGGCGTTGACCAGGAAGGCCTTCTGGGGGCGGGATACCCAGTTGAAGATCTGGATCGGAAGAGCCGTAAAGGGCGCATCCAAGCCATCGGGCAGGAAGGTGACGTAGGTGAGCGCGCCGACAACGATCAGCGGCGCGGTCTCGCCGATCGCTCGCGATACGGCGAGGATGGCGCCCGTCAGGATCCCGGGCAACGCCATCGGCAGCACGACCTGACGCACGGTCTGCCAGCGTGTTGCACCCATGCCGAGGCCCGCTTCGCGCAGTGAACCGGGCACCGTCCGCAGCGCTTCCCGCGAGGCCATGATCACGATCGGCAGTACGAGCAGCGCCATCGTGCAGGCGCCCGCGATCAGACTGCGCCCGAGACCGAGCGTGCGCACGAACACACCAAGCCCCAGCAGTCCATAGATCACCGACGGAACGCCGGCCAGATTGGCTATGGTCACCTCGAGCAGCGAGGCGAAGCGATCTCCCGGACGCGCGTACTCCTCGAGGTAGATCGCTGCGCCCACGCCCAGAGGCAGCGCTATCGCTGCGGTGAGCAAGATCAGGTACAGGCTTCCGACGAAAGCGGGCAATATCCCTGCCAGCTCCGGTTTGCGAGACGGGAGCCCGGTCACGAATCCCATGTCGATCCTGCCGAGCCCATCGACGACAGCGTCGCCCACCAGCAGCAACAGCACGCATAGCGGGAGCACCACCGCGCTCAGGCAAAGCGCCTCGAAAAGCCGTTCAGTGAGTCGTCGCCTATGCGGTTTCATGACGTGCCCGGGAGCGAATGCGACTGGCGAGGAGGTGGCTGAGCACGTTCATGACGAGAGTCATGCAGAACAGCGTGGCGCCCACCACGAAGATGGTCCGGTATTCGATCGTGCCGGTCGGAGTGTCGCCCATGCTCACCTGGACGATGTAGGCCGTCATGGTCTCGATCGGCACCCGAGGGTCCGCGGTCAGCCTGGGTTGCTGCCCGGCTGCGATCGTGACGATCATGGTCTCGCCGATCGCCCGAGACACCGCCAGGATGACCGAGGCCGTGATGCCCGACGACGCGCTCGGCAAGATCACGCGCACGATGGTAGCCAGCTTGTCGGCACCCAGCGCGTACGCTCCCTCACGCAGGCCGTTGGGTACGGCGAACATGGCGTCCTCGCATAGCGACGAAATCAGCGGGATGATCATGATGCCCATGACCACGCCGGCGCTCAAGGCGCTGAACCCGGCCAGCCCGGGCACGACCTTCTGAAGCAACGGGCTTACCAGGACCAGGGCGAAATAGCCGTACACGATAGTGGGCACGCCTGCGAGGACCTCAAGCGCAGGCTTGAGCGCACTCCTGACCGACGGCCGGGCGAACTCGCTGAGGTACACCGCCGCCAAGAGGCCGAACGGTAGTGCCACGGACACGGCGATGGCGCTGGTGAGTGCGGTTCCGGAGAGCAGAGGCCAGATCCCGAAGTGCTTCTCCGCAAAAAGTGGGGTCCACTCGAGGTCCAGGAAGTAGTCGGCCAGCGACACTTCCCGGAAGAACGCCAGCGTCTCGAAAACGAGGACCGACAGGATGCCAAGCGTCGTTGCTATGGACAGCACCCCGCAGGCCAAGAGGCCGGCCTCGATGAGCCTCTCCGACGTCGGCGTGGCACGACCGATGATGCTGCGCGTGCGGACAGCGATCTCGCTTGGTTCCACTAGGCGTATCCCAGCAGTCCGAGCGTGTCGGATCGATGTCGCCCCGGTCAATACGGCTCGGGCAAGAGAGCTGGCGATGTACTGCCTGCGCCCTGCTCCCTGTCTGAGCTGCTGGTGTGCATCGATCAGGCGACCGGCTGCATCCACCGGGCTACCGGGGTCCACCAGGCGGCCGGGCGCCTTGCTCGTGCGCGGGTCGAAGCTCATACGCGTCGACCCCTCAGTTGCCGGCGAGGAGCTCTTCCACGGTCACACCCACGCGGGAGCCGTGCCCGGCAAACAGGGAGCCGGTCACCCGCTTTTCGAAGCGGGTAGCTACCAGGCGGTAGGCTCTGCCGGGAAGGGGAATATAGCCGACCTCTTCGACCAACTCGGGGGCATTGGCCAAGTAGAAACCGATGAAGCGCTGCACACCGGGCCGATCGGCCGCCTGTTTGCTGACGTAGATGAAGATCGGCCGCGACAGCGGCTGGTAGGTGCCATCGGCCACGGTGGTAGCGGATGGCGCGATCGGCCCCTTGCCGTTGTCGTCCTTGCCGTCGTCGACGGGCACGACCTTGAGCCGATTCTTGTTCTCGGCATAGTACGCGTACCCGAAGTAGCCGAGCGCCTGCACGTCGGTAGCGATCCCCTGCACGAGCACGTTGTCGTCCTCGCTCGAGGTGAAATCGCCGCGACTGGAGTGCTCCTTGCCGACGATGGCCTTGGTGAAGTAGTCGTACGTGCCGGAGTCTACGCCGGGTCCGAATAGCCGGATCTCCTCGTCCGGCCATTGCGGGCGCAGTTGATTCCAGCGTGTCAGCGTTTTTTGAGCTTCGGGTCGCCACAGGCGTTGCAGTTCCTCGACCTTGATCGCGTCGATCCAGCTCGCGTCGGGGTGCACCACAACCGCGATGCCATCGTAGGCAACCGGCAGCTCGATGTACTCGACCGCGTTGCCCTTGCACAACTGCACCTCGCTGGGCTTGATGGGTCGTGACGCGCCGGTAATGGCGGTTTCCTTGTTGCAGAACTTCTTGAAGCCTCCGCCCGTGCCCGAGACACCGATCGTAACGCGGCTCTCGTGCTTTTTCTGGAACTCCTCGGCGACCGCCTCGTTGATGGGAAAGACCGTGCTGGAACCATCGATAGCGATGGTGGCCGCGACATCGGCGGTCGACGCCGTCGCGCCGGAGCTTGGCTCGCCCGCTCGGTGTTTGGAGCACCCCGGCGCAAGCACGCAACAGAGCACGAGCGCCTGTACGGCGCGCCCTTGCACGTTGTCGCAACGGAACGGTGCGACGCTCATGGTCACTCTCCTTGACACTGCCTGGGCCAATTTGGGGGGCCAGTGTGACAGCCCGGTGACAGCAGCCTTTTTGGCGCGCATTGATGCGGGTTGCACCCGGCTCAAAACCGCTCTTTCTGACTCGGCGAGGGCCGCGCGTCGCTGGTATCGGTCGGTCGGCCCGTTCGGGGCAGGTTCGCTGCGAGGCTTGGAGCGCATCACGCCGTCGCGCGCGGTAACGTGAACCAGAAGCGAGCCCCGCGCGGCCTTGCCGGTTCCACGCCCACGCTGCCTCCCATGGTGTCCACCAGGTGGCGCACGATAGACAGGCCTAGGCCCGTCCCGCCCAGCTCGCGCGAGCGGCCAGCGTCGACCCGATAGAAGCGCTCGAAGATGCGCTCACGGTGTTGCGGAGCGATGCCTGGGCCGTCATCGATTACCTCGATTCGCACGGATTGATCATCGGTTTGGTCCTGCGCGCGGACATCGACGTGCGCACCGTTTTGGCTGTACTTGAGCGCGTTGTCGATCAAATTCGTCAGCACCTGCTCGAGCGCCTTCTCGTCGCCGCGGACGCGCAGCTCGGCGTCGATGCTGATGCTGATGCACGAGTTTTTTTCGCTCGAGGCGCGCTTGAGGCTTTCCGCTACCCGCAGGGCCACGGCGGCCGGGGCGGTCGACTCAAGTTCCAGACGGTAGCTACCCGCTTCTATGGACGCCAGGTCCAGCAGATCCGCGATGAGCTGCGAGAGCCGGTCGCTGTTGCGCACCGTGGCCTGCAAGAAGGTACGGGCCACACTTGGCTGCTCGAGGGCACCGTCCAGCAGCGTCTCCGCATTGGCTCGGATGACGCTCACGGGCGTGCGAAGCTCGTGTGACACATTCGCCACGAAATCGCTCCTTACCGTCTCGAGGCGTCGCAGTTCCGTCACGTCGTGCAAGACGATCGCAACGCCGGCGTCGCCGCTTAGCGGGGTGGCGCGGGCCTGCAGCTGCCGGCCGTCGTGCACCGGGAAGGGGAATTCGTCGGCGGTCGCCTGCACCCGTCCCGCACTGGCCAGCTCGTGCAGCCGCGGGGAACGCACGGCCTCGACAAGCATCCGCCCCACCGCATCCTCGGTTACCTGCAACAGGCCCAGGGCTGCCGGGTTCATGAGCGTGATACGCAGGTTGGAGTCCAACGCCACCACGGCTTCGCTCATTCCTTCCAGCACAGCCTGCAGGCGTATGCGTTCCTCGGCCAGACTGGACACAGCCGAGTCGAGCTCACGTGCGAGTCGGTTGAAGCTGCCCGCGAGCCTGCCGATCTCGTCCTTGGACGACACCTCGATCCTACGTTGCCTGCCCAGCGCCAGGCGGCGGGCACGTTCTACAAGCTCCACCAGCGCCCTCGACATCAGATGAGAAGCCAGACCGCTGCCGAAGACCGCGATGATCAGCCCCAGGATTCCCGCGGCGACAAGCACGAGTCGCAGTCCGTTGACGACCTCGTCGACCTCGCCGAGCGACATCGATGAGCGTACCACCCCGGCTCCGGTGGGCCGCCGGTAGCCGAGCGCGACGTACAGCATCTCGCTGTCCGTGGTCGCTCCCAGCCGCTGCGAAGTGCCGACGCCGCCGGCAAGGGCGGCGCGTACTTCCGGATGGTGATGCTGGTCTTCGAGATCGGCCTGGGAGTGCTCTTGACGTTCGGAATCACCGAGTATCCGTCCGTCCTCGGAGATGATGCAAATATGGGTCGACGTTGCCTCGCCTAGCCGATCGGCCACCGGATCGAGGCTTGCAGGGGGTGGGCCTTCGGGCGTCAGCTCGACGGCGACGCGCGCTGCGCTCGCGTGGCGTACAAGCTCGTTGTGGACGCGACCGATCAGCCAACGCCGCAGCGCACCCTCTAGGTAGCTGCCGCTGGCAGCGCCAGCTATCACAAACAGCAACAACGAGACCCAGAAGAGCTTGCCGCGCATATGCGTCCGCCTGTCGGGCCCTTAGGGCCCGCGGAAGAACAACTCATCCATTTCGCCGGTTCTGACCACCGCTGGCTATGTTGCTCCTCCTCGAAGCATCCCCAATACTCCTCGTCGTCGCGCCTCGCCAGCGGCGCCC
>JAKSBK010000607.1 GCA_022361155.1 Pseudomonadota bacterium | reverse complement strand
GCCGGCCGCATTGATCACGGCGCGGCTGCGAATCGTGAGTCTGCGTCCACTGAGCCTGCAGCTCACGCCAACCTCGTGGGCGTCGAAACGATTCGTGATTCGATCGACCGCAGCATGGTTGATCAGCAATGCGCCGGCTCGCACGGCTGCTCGCAGATTCGCAAGCACCAAACGGGCGTCGTCCGTCAGGTACTCGCGGTATGCGCACGCGAACGGATAGCGCTGCCGGTCAAGCACCGGCTCATGGCGTTCGAGCTCGTCGCTGTTCCAGATCTGGTGGCGATCCTCGGAAGCTACTTGACCGAGGTGCTCGTAGGTCATGACCGCGAGTCTGAGCAGAGTCAGTGCGGCTCGGCTGCGTGCGGGAAGCACGGCCCAGCAGGGCTGAGCGAGGTGCGGAGCCAGGTAGCGAACGGTCTTGCGCTCCCGCGCGGTCTCCCTAACGTGCGCAAGCTCTCCCAAGGCGAGGTAGCGCAGACCGCCATGAATCAGCTTCGTGGAGCGGCTCGAGGTTCCCGAAGCGAAGTCGTCAAGCTCGACCAGAGCCGTGCGTAGGCCGCGCTGCGCACTCTCGCAGGCGATGCCTGCGCCTGCGATGCCGCCACCGATCACGACGCAGTCGAACAGTCCTTGCTCCAGCGCGTCTAGGGTTGCTGGCCGCTGCACCGCGGAAATGCGGGCGCGGTCCGCCGCTGTCGGGCCTTGGCCGATGTTTGCAAGCTTGACCAAGTGCGTGTTCGGGGTCAACTGCCTAAGTTTAGCTCGGCGGCGGATTCAACTGGGTCGCGTTGCCGCAAAGTCGCTGCCAAACCGAACACAGGACAGGTCCTCGGGTGCCTCGGATTGCAGTTCGAGCCTCCCCGCGACCGTGGGGTCGGGATGCAAAGGCGCGATGTACCTCAGCTGACCACGCTGTTGGGGGATCGGACGCTGTCCGCGGCGCGCGCCAGTACTTGCACCAAGCCGCTGTTGCCGTCGACCCGGAGCCAATCTCCGCTGCGAATGGCGCGCGTTGCCTGCGGCACGTTCACGACGGCCGGTACGCCATACTCCCGAGCGATAACCGAAGCATGCGACAGCATGCCCCCGGCCTCGGTCACGACCGCACCCGCCAACAGGAAAGTCGGCGACCATCCCACGTCTGCGTGCATCGTCACCAGAATCTCGCCCGGGCGAAACGAAGGGATCTCCGAGGCTGAGCGCAGAACCCGTGCCGGTCCCTCTGCCGAACCGCCGCTCGCGCCTACTCCCTCGAGATCGTCACCCACCGGCGTGCTCGTCCTGCTGGCCGTCGGATAGCCAACGAAGGTTGAGGGAGGATCGGGAAGCGCTGCGTCGCGTTCGTACTGGACTCGCCTGCGGCGCACTATTTGACGCACGCTGTTGAGCTGGCCGCGCAGCAGGGCGTGCAGCTCTTCGAGGGTGAGGTAGAACGCCGCGTCGTCTCCGCACTCGGGCTCCAGCATTCGAATCCGCTTGGAAGCGTCGCAGGCGATGGCTCGGAACAGCCCCAGCACTTTGACGATATCCGAGCGTAGCGCTTCGCGTTCGCGCATGTAGTAGCGCACCATGGTGAGCAGTCGTTTCGCTACTCCCCGCAACGCGGCCGGATTGAGCTCATCGAGCTCTTCTTCGCTGCGTCGCCTGAGGCTTCGATGCGCGCGGGAGGTGGCGTCGTTCGTCGCTGCGGCCCCTGTCTCCAGGTTGCGGCGTATGAAGGCGAAGAGCAGCCCGGCATCCTCTCTCCAGCGTGGCTCGCTGAGCTCTGCCTCGCGTACGGCGCGATGTCCATACTGCTCGAGAAACGCCCCTATCGCTTCGCGTGTGGGTCCGGGCGGAAGGTCATCGGCGACCAGATCGGTTGGGTCTGCCTGCAGCAGTTTGTCGCGCGCCGCCGGCTCGTTGCTGGCGATGCCAGCAATGTCCAAGAGGCGCCGGCCGGGATCGGCGCTCTCCACTTCCTCCAGATCGCTCAACAGCCCCCTGAGCAGCTCGTCGGCGCGATCCTCCACCAGCCACAACAACGCCGCGCGCAAGAGCAGCACCGAAAGAAGCAGGCTTCCGTAGGCGCTCAGCATGACCCCTCCCACGTGCGCCAGCAATTCCTGTGTGTCGGACAGCGTGTTGTCCAGTGACGAGGTGTCCAGGACGCGCATGTCCAGCGCCTCGATGCGCTGGAGCTCCGCCTCGAATTGGCGCCTGGACTCGGCACGCCGCCTGGGGAAGGTCAGGGTGTCGTGCGCCAGGCGGGCTATCGTCATCGGAAGCCGTACAAGGAACTTGAGGGACGAGCGCTCGTCGAGCCTTTCGTGCACGGGCTCGAGCTCCGTTTCCACACCCAGCATGCTCAAGGTCCTGGCGTCGACTCCAGGGACTTGGGAGGCTATCGCGATCAGCTCGCTGAGGTTCAGGTAGATGCGACCCCTGAAGTTGCCGACCAGAGCAGCGTCGTCCGGCACCGAGCAGCCGAGGGAACGCAGCGCTTTCCGAAAGCCGATTTCGCTGAAGTTGCTCAGTACCGACCACGTCAGCGGGCTGGCCACACCGGGCAGGGCTTCGCCGACGTTCAGGTTGGACCATACAGCGCTCACCGGATCGGCATCCGAGATGCTCGTCGTGCGAGCGTTCTTGTGGCCCCACTGAGGGGCAAAGGCCGTAACGGGTCTGGCCTGAAGCACGTAGATCGACTCCCCCGCGATCGCCCACTCGATGTCGCGCGGATCGCCAAAGTGCCGCTCGATGCGCCGGCCGAGCTCTACCAGCTGCTGCAACGTGTGCTCGTCCAGCGCCTCGCGGCGCGCCTCCGCTTCGCTGACGGGCTCGTCTGCGATCCCTTTTCCCGGTGTTCCAACCACGCGCACGGCTTTGGCGCCGATGATGCGGTCTCGGACCCATCCGGTTCGCTTGTGCACGCGATAGGTGTCCGGCGACACGCGCCCATCCGTGACGCCGCTGCCCAAGCCGTAGGCAGCGTTGAGGACCATTTCGTCCGCGGCGCCGGTCAGGGGGTTGACCGTGAACAGGACCCCGGCGATTTCAGCCGGCACCATCGCCTGCACCACGATCGCCATCGAGGCGTTGGGATCGACCCCGAGGCCACGAATGTAGCTGACCACCCTGGGATGCAGCAGGCTCGCCCAGCAGGCCCTGACAGCTTCCAGAACCTGTTGCTCCGTGGCCAAATGCAGAAAGGTCGTATGCATGCCCGCGGCTGACGCGTAATCCTGATCCTCGCCGAGCGAGGACGAGCGCACCGCAACGCTTTCGGCTCCATTCGAGAGCAGGTTGGCGAGCGCGTTTTTCAACTCCACCCGCAGCGACTCCGGGATTTCGGCTAGCAGCACCTTTGCGCGCAAGCCCGCCAGCACGCTCTCGGAAGGGGGGGGGCCTTCGAGGAACAGCTTCGAGGGCTTACTGTCGGGCAGCGCCTGCGCAAAAAACTGCTCGGCAGCCTCCCCGGGTAGCGCATACGCTGCGGGTACTGGGAAGCCGGCCCTCGCCAGCGCCGCCAGGTGGGTGGCCTTGCCACCGAAGTGGGCGCTGGTACGCGGCACGATCGCTTCAATAGGGCGCACCAGCGTCGTCATCTTCCGGGCTATCCTCGCCAGGCGGCCCCAGGGCCCGAGGAAAGCGCCGCTGCGCAGCCCGGGCCGGAGCGGGTCCAGCGCGATAAGATGCTTGCGGGTCGCCGATTGGGCGCTAGAGAATCGTCTGAGTGACCGACGCCTTCGACGACCATTTCCACGACCAGTGCGGCGTTTTTGGAGTCCATGGGTCCGCGGAAGCAGCGAATCTCGCGTACCTGGGTCTTCATTCCCTTCAGCATCGCGGCCAGGAGAGCGCGGGCATCGCCACGGCCAGTGACGGTGGTCTGTATCTACACCGGTCCCTTGGCCTGGTCCAGGAGGCTTTCACCCAGAGCATCCTGGACCGGCTGCCCGGCGAGCAAGCCATCGGACATGTGCGCTATTCCACCTCGGGCGAGACGCACGTCAAGAATGCGCAGCCGCTTGCGGTCGATTACTCGCTCGGCTCGATCGCGGTGGTTCACAACGGCAACCTGACGAATGCGTCCGAGCTTCGGGATCAACTGGAGGCGGCAGGCTCGATCTTCCAGTCCAGCTGCGACACCGAGGTTTTGATCCACCTGATCGCTCGTTCGCGCGAGGCCACCCCGGAGGATCGGGTAGCCGACGCCCTGCGCCAGGTGCGAGGCGCGTTCACGATGCTCTTCTTGACGGGCGACCGGCTGATCGCGGTCCGCGACCCGCACGGTTTTCGTCCGCTCGCCTTGGGGCGCGCCAACAACGCGCACGTGTTCGCTTCGGAGCCCCCCGCCTTCGAGCTGATCGCGGCCGAATACTTGCGCGACGTCGAGCCGGGCGAAATGGTCGTGGTGGGACCGGAAGGCCTGCACAGCTGCCGTCCGTTTCGGGAGGCTTCGCCACGGATGTGCATTTTCGAGCACGTCTACTTCGCCCGGCCGGACTCGACCCTGGGTGGCGTGAGCGTGTACGCGGCGCGCAAGCGTTTGGGCCGTGCCCTGGCCGCCGAGCGACCCGCGGAAGCCGACATCGTGATTCCGGTGCCGGACAGCGGGATCGCCGCAGCCATGGGCTTCGCGGAGCGGTCCGGTCAGCCTTTCGAAACGGGGCTGATCCGCAGCCACTACGTTGGACGTACCTTCATCGAGCCCCAGTCGTCCATTCGCGACTTCGGTGTTCGCCTCAAGCTGAGCCCGGTGCGCCATGTCCTCGCCGGCAAGCGCGTGGCGGTAGTCGATGACTCGATCGTGCGCGGCACGACGAGCCGCAAGATCGTGAAGATGCTTCGCGACGCAGGGGCCACGCAGGTGCACCTCAGGATCAGCTCGCCCCCCACGCTTTGGCCGTGTTTCTACGGCATCGATACGCCGTCGCGCAGCGAGTTGATCGCCGCTAACCACACGGAGCAAGAAATCGCCAACTACGTGACCTGCGACTCCCTGGCCTACCTGAGTCTGGAGGGACTGCATCAAGCCATCGGCGGGGGCGGCTACTGCGACGCTTGCTTCAGCGGTGAATACCCCGTGCCCGTGGTGCGCAAGGTAGCCAGCTCTCGCCGCCAGCTCTCGCTCGTTGGGATGTAGCGGATCGGCCGTTATCACGGGACGCCTCGGACACGCGGCTGTCCATCAAGGGGGCGCCTCGAAGTTGGTGACCGATGCAGGCTCGAAGTTGGCGGCCAATGCTCACCAGCGGTCCAAACAGCGCCGACCACAGCCGATGGGGAGCGTGATTGCGCAGGGCGCGCGGCAGGCCGTAACGCCAAGGGCGCGGGCCGGACGCCAGCGCCAGCGACCCAAACCACCAATCCCACAACGCCAACCAGCTGCCGAGATTCCGGTTCGCGCTCCGGTGACCGAGCGCGTGGTGCAGCTGGTGCTGGGCAGGGCTGATAAGCACGCGTTCGAGCCACGGGCCATAACTCAGGTATACGTGGGAATGGCGGAGGTTGGCGCCGGCCAGATTCAGGCAGAAGCCCAGCGCATTGACACCCAGCAGCTCCACCTGCACCGCTTCCCCCCTGAACCAGTGAAAAAACAGCCCTGTCACCCAACCGGTGACGAGCGCTCCCCGCACCTGATAGAGCCAGCTCTCGATGGGGTGGCTGCGATAGAACGTGAACGGCGTCAGCACTTCGGCCGAGTGATGCACCTGATGTAGCTGCCAAAGCAGTGGGACCTGATGCAGCAGGCGGTGAAGCAGATAGCGGCTCAGATCCCAGGCCACGAAAAGCACGACCGTATACAGGCAGACCACCGCGGATACGGGCCACCGCCCAGCGTCCGGGATGCCGAGGTGGCTGTCGAGCCAGCGCGACAACCACCACGCCAGCTGCCAAGCCGACACGGCCAGGGGCGCAAAGAGCAAGGGCCGCAGCACGCACCCTGCGAGTCCGAGCTTGTAGTCGCAGCGGGCAGAGGGGTGCAGCCATAGGCTCGGGCGCAAGACGAAACGAAGGAGACCTGTGAAGCTGCGCCTTGTTCCGGGATCGTGGGAGGCCCGCAGCCGCAGCACGTAGCATGCCACCGCCAGCACCAAGCTCCCGACAAGGAAGAGCCAGTACACGCGTTTCGTAGGCGAGGTCAGCGCGGCCGCGAGCTCGGCGACAACACCCCTCGCCAGGATCAGCACCGTCTCGGCAAGCTGAGAGTCCCACGTCGCATGCCCGCTGGTACCCATGCCAGTGCCTACCGAGATGATGCCGGCAGCGTAAGGACACCGCGGTCGCAGCCTGAACCGGCATCAGCGTCTCGGGTCCGACGGACGAGCATTATCGTTCTCGATACCATCGTGCGTGCCGCCGTGCGTGGTGAGCCACGCATATCACCGCCGCGACTGACGGGCGCCGCAACCGGGTGCCCGGTCCACAACTGGCTCCCCCGCCGCCCGGCTCGCGACCGAGGCGGGCTAGCGAGGCGTTCGGCCGCTGCGCCGCCGCCCCTTGCCTCGGTCGGGACCTCCCCGCTGGTAGCCGGAATCCGGCCCACCGCTGTAGCGCGGGCGTTCCGCGCGGTCGTGCGCCTCGTTTACCCGCAGGTTGCGTCCGTCCAGCTCCGCGCCGTCCATCTGCTCCAGTGCCTGCTGTCCAGCCTGATCGTCGGCGAAGGTTACGAAGCCGAATCCTCGGGAACGACCTGTCTCGCGGTCAAGGACGACCTTGACGTACTCCAGCTCTCCGAACTGTTCGAAGGCTGTGCGCAGTCCACGCTCGTCGGTATCCCAGCTCAGGCCGCCCACAAATAGCTTTCTCGACATTCTCGAATCTCTCTCGCGCTAGCGACGGACGTGCGCCCGTCGGGCAGGGTGTTGTTGCTTGGCGAAGGTGTGCACGCGATTTCGGGTGCGCGCAAGGCGACCGCCGCAAAAGGCCGATCCCGGCACCCAGACGGCGGCAGCCCGGGTCGCTCCAGCGCTCGAGGCTGGCCCAGCCCATGCTATGGTCACGAGCCCTTGGGGCCCGCGGGCCCCAAGGAGAGCCGGCGGGTGCCAATGGACGAGGCTGTTGATGCTTGGGAGGCGGCGCAACCGGGCGCCGAGCTGCTGCGGCAGGGCCTGCGAGCGGAGGCTGCTGCCGTGCTCCAGCAGCTGAGCCTAGAGCAACCGGACAACGAGTACGCGTTCTTCTTCCTCGGGTGTGCCCATTTCGAGGGCGGGCAGTACCTTGGCGCCTTCAAGGCGTTCCTCAAAGCTCTCGAGCTCAAGCCATCGTACCTCGGGGCGCTGCTGCACCTTGGGCATACGCTTCGCATGCTGGGCCGCTATGGCGAGGCCATTCGCGCGGGCCGCGAAATCCTGGCCAGAAACAGCGACGACGAGGACGCGCTGTACCTGCTCGGCCTGGCTCACCACGCGCGCGGAGACACCGACGCATCGATTCACTACCTCACGCGTTATCTGGAAACCAACCCGGAGCTCGAGATCGCGCTGGAGATTCAGCAGCTGCTGCAAGAGCTGCGCGGGCCGGAAGCTAGCGACGGGCAGCCACGGGACTGAGCCGGCTCTCCTTGCCGGTTTCGACCGAATCTCTGCTGATTCGGGTTCTTCTGGGATTACGGATCCGGGACGCTGGGTCGCGTCGGCGTTTCGCTGGGTACAGCGCGCTGGCGCAGCGTTCTGAGGGCACGCTCGTACTTGGGCATCTCGCTGCGCGCGATCTCTTCGTTCGGGTCCAGCGCCAGCGCTTTGGCGAACTGGACCAGCGCCAGCCGGTGCTGTGAGCGAACCTCGTGAATGGCGCCCCGCAGGGCATGACCGCGCGCCGCGAACGCCTGCTCCATGCGGTGCCGTTGTTGCGGCCCCATGGTGCCGAGCAAGGATCGATGGGGCGTGCGCCAGGCTAGCAGCTGCTCGAGATGCTGCGTCGCCTGAGCGTAGCGGCTGCCCGCGTGCAGTCGCAGCCGGCTGAACTCCACTGCAAGCCGGTTTTCGCTGTTCACCGGTGCACCGGCAGCAAAAGCGCCGACTTCGGCCGGTCCCAGCAAGTGCGCCGCCACAAAGCCTTCGGGTCGAGCCAGGTTCCAGCGCTCGAGGTCGGAGCCGATCGAGGGTAGCCGAAAGCGTGCGGCGAGCTCGCTGTAGGCCAGGGCACCCGACCCGAGCGACCCCACCACGGCCAGGTAGTGCGCGCGCTCGTACACGTGGAGGCTCGGGAAGACGGCCTTGAAGGTAGCCAATACGGTGCGTAGAGCCTTGGGGCTCAGTTGGTTGAGCGGCAGCCACTGCACCAGCAGGCCGGCCGGCGCCAAGCGGCGCGCGCAGTGCTCATACAGCTCGCGGCTGAAGAGGTATCCCGAGTTCGGGCGATAGGGCGTGAAGATCCCGAGCACCATGACGTCGAAGCGTCGTCTGGTGACGCGAAGGAAGCTGCGCCCGTCTTCGACGTGCAGCTGTAGCTTGGGATGGTCCAGCAGATGCTGGTTGTGCTCGTCGAAGTAGCGCGCCGCCGCCACGATGCCGGTCGATATCTCCACCACATCGAGGCGTTGCACCTCGGGGTGCAGCAGGGCGGGCACCAGGTTCACCCCGGTGCCCAACCCGACTTCGAGGACCCGGGCGGGTTTGTGGTGCAACATCAAAGGCAAGTAGCCTTGCCTTCGCATGGCCTGGAGCATGGTTGGTGACGTGTCGCCCCAACGATGGGTGCGGTTGGTGAACAGCGTGCGCCGACCGTCCTTTGCCTGGATCACCTCCACCAGACCGCTGGCGTCCTCCTGCCGAAAGACGATCCGCTGGCCCGCGGGCAGCTGTTTCAGAAACCAGCCCGCGTGCGCCGCCGGCGCCAGGCACAGCAATACCACACCGCAGCTCGTTGCGATCGGACGCAACCGGGACCGAAGTCGGCCCTCTTGGGTGTCCTCGCCTTGCAGGCGTAGTGCGAGCAAAGCTGCGGACAGACCGACGACGCCGGCGAGCAAGGAGCTCCTCGCGATTCCCCATGCCGGTATCAGCAGCAGACCGGTCAGCACCGCGCCGGCGAGCGCTCCCCACGTGTTGGCTGCGTAGACTCGTCCCGTGGGGCCGGCAACACCCTGGGAGCGCTCTGCGTGAACGCGTAGAAGGCAGGGCAGGCTGGCTCCCATCAGGAGGGTTGGCAGCAGCAGCAGCGCACCCCCGAGGGCCAGTTGCTTGATGACGGCAACCGTCAACCAAGAGGCTTGGGCCAGATATTGCGTGTCGAACTCCCGCGCGAGGTGGGTGTCGACCAAGCGGAAGAGCGGTGGGCAAAGCGCGGCGTAGATCGCAAGGGCCACCTGAAAACGTGCGAACCAAAGAAGCGGGACCCGGGTGCGTGCGAGCCCGCGGGAGCACAGCTCGCTGCCACCGGCGATGCCAAGCAAGAACACGGACAACGTGCAGGCAAAACTGAACACGCTGTCGTAGGTGACGAAGGACAGCACACGTAGCCAGGTGAGCTCGTACGCGAGCGCAACGAACCCGCTCAGCGCCGCGAGCGCTAGCGGCCCCCCAAGGTGGCTGGTCAGCATCGCATCGTCGCTTCGACGTCGACCTGGCGATGCTGTTCCGACCCGACGCCTAACGAGCGGCCCCGGAAGCTCCCGGGAAGAGGCTGCAGCCCTTGCGCCCGCGGCTCGATCCTGCTGCCCGCGGCCCGCCGGTGCGGGTAGCTCCGTCGCGCGGCGGGAAAACAGCCATGCCACCAAGGCAATGGCCAGGTTGGCGATCGCGAGGGTGCTGTGCGTGGCCGTTACGCCGAACCGGGGCAAGAGCAGCAAACCTGCCGCAAGCACGCCCGCCACAGCGCCCAGCGTGTTTGCGGCGTACAGATGTCCGGCGACCCTTCCTACCTGCGCGGAAGCACGCGCGAGCGCCTGCGTGAGTGCCGGCAGGGTGCCCCCCATCAGCGTCGTGGGCACCAGCATGACCGCTCCGGCCAAGACGAACCGCAGGGCCACAAGCCATGGGCCCTTTAGGCCGAGTGCCGGTACCATCGCCTCGTAGCCCTGTCCCAGCAGACCGACCGCCCGGGGCAGAGCGAGCGCCGTCAGGCCGATGCCGAGCTCGAGCAAAGCGTACAGACGAAGCGGATTCCGATCGCGCTCGGCCCGTCCGGCAAACCAGCGAGCGCCCAACGCGAGCCCGCCCATGAACGCTGCGATCACGGCGCTCGTAGCGACCTGAGTAACACCGAAGAAGGCCCCAAAAAGCCGCAGCCAGACCAGCTCGTAAACCAACCCGCAGGCGCCGGATAGCGAGAACAGGCCAACAAGCAGTCGCGTTCTCATGGGCTGGCTACCTCGCCGCAGGGAGCGACCGAAGCTGCGCTTTTTTGGGGCAAGCCCGAGGCTGGAGTCGGTGGCGGAGGCAGAGGGCCGATGTGGAGGCGGATGTCGGATGTCGGGTTCGGAGATCGGGCGCGGCTTCCGCTTCCGGGTTCCGGGGTTCGGATTCGGGTCGCGATATCCGTATCGGGTCGGAGGACAGGGTTGCGGTCGTGCGATGGTGGCCGAGCTGGAGGGGGCAAGCTCCAGTGCCAGGGGGGTAGGAACAGGACATCCATCTTATGGCAGCGTCCAGAGGCGGCCGGAGGGCCCTCGGAGAAGTGCTTGCCGGTTGTAGGGCACTGACCTTCCATGTGCTATAGTGTTCCTACCCTGCGCAACAAAGGACGCTGAGCAGGTTAGGTGCAGCATGCGATCAACGCCCAGCAAGCGAGCCGCGACCCCGCCGGCGCTGTGTGCGCTGGCCGTTCTGATCGCTGGCTCGGCAAGCTGCAACAGCGGAGAGCCGCAAGGGCACCAGCACGGGTCGCATGCGCACGGCATGGACGCCGGCAGCATCTGCGAGGTTCCCGGGGATACCTACGTGGTAGGCTTGGAAAAACAGGGGAACCAGCTCACGGTTGCACTGGTGGACGCCCTGCCGGCGCCGCCGGCGCGCTGGAAAAACGCCTGGACGATCGAGGTCAGGGACGCGGCCGGCATGCCGGTGGAGCGCGCTGCGATCACTTCAACACCGTTCATGCCGTTTCACGGCCACGGCACAAACAAGGAGGCCGTGATCACCGAGATGGGAGGCGGGCGCTATCAGCTCGATCCGGTTTGGCTCTTCATGCCAGGCGTGTGGGAGGTCACCCTCCAGATCACGCCCGCCGGGGAACCGGCGGACAGCGTGAAATACGCTTTCTGCATCGGAGAGGTGTAGCGGCGATCCATCGAACCGCCCGCTCGACTCGGATCGTGCACCCAACCGTGGACAGTAGTGTTGCAGAGAGTAGCGTTGCAGAGAGTAGCGTTGCAGAGAGTAGCGTTGCAGAGCGTACGTGATGCCCGGTATGGGTGCGAATGACCCATGGCTCCTGCAGTAGCGAGCATGTCTGTCTGCAAGCGTTCGGGACCTCGTGGGGCCAAGTCGTCCTCCTCGGGGCGCCGTGTCGCGGCGGGCTCAAGCGGCCGCCTACAGCCAATCGGCCTGATCGTGTGCCTGACGTTCGGCTGCAACGCGGTGCTGGCGGGGTGCACGGGCGGGGACACGGTCAAGCTCACGGTCGCCGAGCTGCAGGATCCCGAGACCTGCAACGAGTGCCACACCGCGCATTTTCAAGAGTGGTCGGGCAGCATGCATGCGTACGCTTCGACCGACCCGGTCTTCCGCGCCATGAACCGTCGTGGACAAGAGGAGACCGGGGGCGCCTTGGGCAGTTTCTGTGTCAACTGCCACGCGCCCCTGGCGCTGCGTCTCGGCCTGACTCAGGATGGGCTCAACCTGGACGAGGTGCCGGCCCACCTTCAGGGGATAACCTGCTACTTCTGCCACAATATCCAGGACGTAGCCGGGGATCACAACAATCCTATCGAGCTCGCCATGGACACCACCATGCGGGGTGGGATCCGCGATCCAGCGCCGAGCCAAGCGCACGAGGCGGCGTACTCGGCCTGGATGGACAGCCGCCAGCCCGACAGTGCCAAGGCGTGCGGGTCATGCCACGACATCGTGCTGCCCTCGCCCCCAGCACCCGCCGCAGTGGAGCTCGAGCGCACGTTCAAGGAGTGGCGCGGCAGCATCTTCACCAAGACCGGGCTCACCTGTTCCGTGTGCCACATGGATCAGGCAAGGACGCCCACGCCGATCGCGGAAGCGCCTGGAGTCAAGGTGCGTCCTGGCTATCCCCACAGCCACGCGTTTCCTGGAGTGGATGTTGCGCTCGAGCCCTTTCCGGAGCAGCAACAGCAGCGAATGCTGATCGAGCGGGAGCTCGACTCGACCCTGCGTGTGGTCCGGATCTGCCTCACCCGACTCAGGAAGATCTTCGTGGAGCTCGAGAACCAGGCGGCCGGCCATCGTTGGCCGAGCGGCGCCTCCCAAGATCGCCGCGCGTGGGTCGAGGTCATAGCCTACGCGAAGGGGCAGGTCATATGGCAGACCGGCGTGGTGCAGGAGGGCCAGAGCGTCACGAGCCTGAGCGACCCCGACCTGTGGCTATTCCGCGACGAAGCGCTGGGAGCCGACGGCAAGGAGGTCCACATGTTCTGGGAAGTGGCCGAGATCCGCGAGCACACCATTGCCGCACCGATCACGGCCGACCAGACGCTGCCGGAGTTCTTCAACAACCACGCGCTACGCACCTTTCCTTCGATGGGTGTGCTGCCCGAGCGTCCGGATCTCGTGACGGCCCGGGTTCGGATGCGGCCCATGGGCTTGGAGGTGCTCGACGACTTGATCGCTTCCGGGCACCTGGATCCGTCGATCCGCGCAGCCATGCCGACCTACGATCTGCTTCCGCGCCGCGAGCGAGGCAGCCTGGTTACCGCCCAGTGGACGCCCGAGCTCGCGGCCGATCCCGCCACCGGCCGCATGGACAAGATCGACATGATCCCGGCGGAATGCGTCGTGCGCCAGCCTTGAGGCTCGAAGCTCGGATCTCTGCTTCGTTGGGTTGCTGGGCTCGCACTGAGCCACCGGGCTTTCGCGCGCGAAACGCCGCGGGTATGCTCGGCGTTTATCCATGAAGCCGCTGCTTCAGTCGAGCTTCGTACTGCTGATGCTGGCACTGCTCACGACGCTCAGCATCGTCAACACCTGCCAGATCGATCACTTGGAAAGCACCACGATCGCCACCCGCCGCGCGGTCGAAGAGCTGGTTAGCAGGGGAGCCGCCCGCTCCAGCGCCTCAGCGCCAAGCTCCGGCTGGTCCGTCAGCACCCAGGAGCGTGCCGCCCTCGCTGACCCGGCCAACCTGCTCGAGCCGAACCCGCGGCCGCTCGTCGCCGCCAAGCGTGTTGTGCGCGGCGGTACGCTGCGAACGCTGGTGGGCCACGACCCACCGGGTTTGAACGCCTACGCGTCGCCCAACGCCACCAACATATCGTCGCTGCTGCGCTACGTCGGCAATACGCTGGCAACACGCCAAAAGGACAACCCGGATCGCTGGTCGCCCGAGCTCGCCATCAAGGTTACCGAGCTTCGCGAGGGATTGAGCTACGAAATCACCCTGCGGCGGGGGGTCTACTGGCACAAGCCGGAGGTGGACTGGTCGAGCGGGCGCTACGCCTGGCTCGAAGGCGAGCACGAGCTCACGAGCGACGACTTCGCCTTCGCCATCGAGACCATCATGAACCCCCAAGTGACCGGACGCGCCGCTTCGCTGCGCAACTACTTCGATGCTTTCGAGCGCTGCGAGGTTGTCGACCGCTACCGCTTCAGAGTCTCTTTCAAGCAGGCGTTGTTTACCAACCTATCCAGCGTGCTCGAGCTCGTGCCGCTGCCTCGCTGGCTGTACATGCACGGACAAGACGGGAGGCGCTTCGAACCTCCGAGCTGGGGTCTCAAGCTCAACGAGCACTGGTACAACCAGAAGCTGATCGGCACCGGGCCGTATCGCTTCGTGCGATGGCAACCGGGTGCCAGCATCGTGCTTCAACGCAATCCCGACTACTGGGGCGAGCCGCCTGCATTCGACAAGGTCGTGATCCTCATCGTGAAGGATCAGAGCGCCTTCGCGCGAGAGCTCAAGACCGGCAACGTCGACTATGCGATCTTGCGATCCGAGCAGTATCAAACGGCCGTGACTGACAACGTCGGGCCCATCCTTGGCAGCGAGCACATCAAGCTCGCGCGTATGCCCAGCCTCAGTTACTCCTTTGTCGGCTGGAACCTGGACTCCCCCCTGTTCTCAGACAAGCGCGTGCGTCAGGCCATGACCATGGCCCTCGATCGGGAGCAGATCATCAAGAACGTTTTTCACGGTCTGGGCACGCTACACACGGGCCCCTATCCCAAGCAATCGCCATGCTACGACAAGCAGATCCGAGCCTGGGCGTTTGACTTGAAGGCGGCCGCGGCGAGGCTCGAGCAGGCCGGTTGGAAGGACCGTGACGGCGACGGCATCCGCGACAAGCTGCTCGAGGGCAGGACGCACCCTTTCGAGTTCACCCTGGTCACCTTCGCAAGCTCGACGGAGTACCAGACCATGGCCAGCATCTACCGCGAGGCACTGCTCCAGATCGGTGTGCGCATGCATCCCCGGCCGCTCGAGTGGTCCACGCTACTCAAGAAGCTCGACGAAAAGGAGTTCGGTGCCTACACCGGCGTTTGGGCCCTGCCCTGGGAGGTCGACTTGATGCAGCTCTGGCATTCCACACAAGCCGATCGTCCCGCGAGCTCGAACCGCGTTGGGTTCCGCAACCCTCGCGCCGATCGGATCGCCGAGGCGCTCCGCAGTGAATTCGATCCGCCTGAACGGCAGCGGCTGTGCCGGGCGTTTCACGCCCTTGTGCACGAGGAGCAGCCGTACACCTTCGTCTACCAACGCGAGGACCCGGTGCTGTACTGGGACCACATGAACGACCTCGAGTTCTCTCCGATATGGCCATGGAGCGATCTGCTCTACTACTCGTTCAACCAAAGGCGTCCCTAGTACCTCGCCACAGGAATCCTGATCGTTTGGCCCCAGCCCTGGCGCCCGCTGGCGGCGTTGGGACCTCCTCGAATATGCGCTGCATGTACAACGGCCCGGAAATTCGATCCGAGTTTCTGGGGCGTTGTGCCTTGAATCGACAAGGAGTCCGCGGATACACCGGTGGCCGGTCCGGGTTCCGGAGCCGGTCCTCGCCAACCCTGGGGCCGGTTCCGGAACCCGGACCGAACTTGTGATTCGTGGTACTAGTCTCGAGGATCGACGTCGCGCCTTGAACTGCCAGTTTCGCTGGGATTTCGCGTCACCAAGAGTGCTGAACTCGAGCTTGCGACTTTGAACCTCACATGCTGCGGTACGCTTTGACACGGCTGCTGTGGATGCCGCCAACGTTCTTTCTGGCTTCGTTGGTCGTCTTCGCCGTGCTGACCCTGGCGCCCGGGCGTCCGGCAGAGCCGGCTCAGGCTCACGGCATGCCTCGGCAGACCGTGCAGCGCGAAAGCTACCGGGCTTTTCGCGAGCAGTTCAACCTGGACAAGCCCGTCCTGCTGAACATCGATCCGTGGCTGACGCGTGCCGAGGTGAGACGACTGCTGCGGTTCGCTAACGCCAAGCGGTTCGCATACCCCAAGGACCCCGACTCGCCTGCGGCCGAACGGCTGCGAGCTCAGCATCGATTGGATGACGCGGGCAACTACCTCGTGCGCCACCTCATCGCGTTGCTAGACGACCGCGACTCCGACGTTCAGCGCTTGGCAGTGAGCGAGCTTGCCGGACTGGCCGAGCGACCGAGTCGGCCTGACCAGGAGCCCCTCGAAACCGCATGGCGCAGGCTCGAGAGCTTCCGGGCGGGTGGGGAAGCGCCGGCGCCGCTCGTCTGGCAGCACACGGCGTCGCGGGAACGGATCGACGCCGTTAAGGCGCGCTGGCGGGGTTGGTGGGCCTCCAATAGCAGCGCCTTCGAGCACACGACTGCCGAGCAGCTTCAAAGCCTTTTTCTCGATACTCGTTTCGCCAAGTACTGGTCGAATCTCCTTCGTCTGGACTTTGGCCGCTCGAATCGCAGCCGCAGACCGGTGCTGGAAGTAATCGCCGAAAAGCTTCGCTACAGTCTGAGCTTCACCGTGCTCGCGGTGCTGCTGGCCTACCTGATCGCCGTGCCGATCGGGATCATGAGCGCTCTCAAGGAGCGCACACTCATCGATACACTGAGCACGCTGTTGCTGTTTCTGCTCTACAGCCTGCCGGCGTTCTTTCTGGCAACGGTCGTGCTGCGTCTACTGAGCGAGGGTGCCCCCTTTGCCTGGTTTCCGAGCGGAGGCTTCGAGGCCCTGGGCAGCGAGTACCGCACCACAACCGAGCGCATCCGGAACGTAGCCTGGCACCTTGCGCTGCCGGTTGCGACCTATGCAGCCGTCAGCCTCGCTGCGCTGTCCCGTTACGCGCGTGCGGGCATCATCGAGGTGGTTCGGGCCGACTACATCCGCACCGCGCGAGCCAAAGGGCTGCCAGAGCTGGTCGTAATCGTGCGGCACATCGCCCGTAACGGTATGATCCCTATCCTCACCTTGCTGGGCGGCATGCTGCCCGTGCTCGTGTCCGGCAGTGTGGTGATCGAGGTGGTATTCAATATTCCCGGCGTGGGCATGTTTCTCTACGAGTCGATAGCTGCTCGGGATTACAACGCCGTGATGGGCGTGCTCGTGAGTACCACCGCTCTGACGCTCCTAGGGGTTCTGCTCTCGGACCTGTTGTACGCGCTGGCGGACCCACGCATCACGTTCGACTGAGGTCCCTGTCCCCGCCTGAATCCCATGAGCCCCGGCACCCCAGATCGCAGCAGCGACCATCCTTCCTACTGGGAGATCGTGGGACTGCAGTTTCGCAAGCGCCGAGCATCCTACGTAGCGGCCTGGTGCCTTGTCGGATTGATCCTGGTGGCGATCCTTGCGCCCGCCATTGCCTGCAACAAGCCTTTCCTGTGGCGTCAGGGCGACGGTTCCGTATCCAGCCCCTGGCTCGAGGCGTTGTTCGATCGCAACTTCTTCGAAAGTTCCCTGGACCTGTTCTTCAACTCCGTACTGTTTCCGGGCTCCGTTTTCTTGGTGCCACTAGCGCTGCTATGGCGTCGTGCCGGAATCCACGAACTCCGCGTGAGACGCCGAAGACGGCTCCGGATCCTACTGACCGGCGCTGCTCTGTGGACCCTGGCCTTTGTTGTGGTGCTGCTCGTGGCCGGCTCGAAGCCGAAGCAGATTTACCCGGTACTGCAGCAGCGGCTCGAGGCGCAGGGTACGAGCGTGCTCGCGCTCTATCCCCCCTTGCCGTACTCCTTCCGCGACGTCGATCTCGGCCGCGTCCGCTCCAGCGCCTCGTTCGAGCACCCCCTGGGGACGGACAACGCCGGTCGCGACGTGCTGGCGCGCTTGCTCTACGGCACCAGGATTTCGTTGGCCGTGGGGCTTTTCGCGGTCCTGCTCTACATCACCATAGGAACAGTCATTGGCGCGCTGGCCGGCTACTGCGGTGGGCGCACGGATGCTGTGTTGCTGCGACTGATCGAGGTGGTCATGTCGATCCCGGCAGTGTTCCTGGTGCTTACGGTTGCCGCGTTTATCGAACACCGCTCGATCTTTCACATCGTGCTGGTCATCGCCGCCGTGAGCTGGACGACACCCGCCAGACTCGTGCGTGCGGAGTTCTTGCGCCTGCGCAATCTGGATTTCGTCGTGGCGGCTCGCGCTTCGGGGTTCGGTGAGGCGGCCATCATTGTGAAACACATTCTTCCGAACGCGCTGGGACCGGTGCTGGTGAGCGCTACTTTCGGAATCGCGTCCGCGATTCTGATCGAGGCTACCATGAGCTTTCTTGGACTGTCGGACGTCACGGCTCCGAGCTGGGGCCAGATCCTCAACGCGGGTCGCACGAGCGGTCGCTGGCTGCTGATCCTCGCGCCAGGCATGGCGATCTTCGTTACCGTGGGCCTGCTCAACATGGTAGGCGAAGGCCTGCGCGACGCGCTCGATCCGAGTTTGAGGCGTTAGAGCTCGTGACAGAACAACTCGTGCGTTTCGGGTGAGGACTGGGCGCCGCTGGCGAGGCGCGACGACGAGGAGTATTGGGAATGCTTCGAGGAGGAGCAGCACAGCTAGCGGTGGTCAGAACCGGCGAAATGGATGAGTTGTTCTTCCGCGGGCCCTTAACGTGAGCCTGCTCGAGGTCCGGAAGCTGCGAGTCGATTTCCATGCAGCATGGGGCGTGGTGCCTGTACTCGACGCGGTAAGCTTCGCGGTCGAGGCCGGAGAGACGCTGGGCATCGTTGGGGAAAGCGGTTGCGGCAAGTCGGTGACGGCGTTGAGCATCCTGGGGCTTCTGCCCGAGCCTGCTGGACGCATCGTGGCAGGCCAAGTCCTGTTCGAGGGACGCGACCTGACGAAGCTTGCTCTCCGTGAGCTCCGGCGCTTGCGTGGAAACGAGATCGCGATCGTGTTTCAAGATCCCATGAGCTCGCTGAACCCCGTGTTGCCGCTGGGTCTGCAGCTCACAGAAGCACTCGTGTGGCAGGGCGTGCGCGACGCTCGGGATGCCGGGCAACTCGCCATCCAGATGCTGGCGGAGGTAGGGATCGCCGAGCCCGCGCTGCGGGCGCAGGAATACCCTCACCAAATGAGCGGGGGCATGAGGCAGCGCGCGCTGCTCGCCATGGCGCTCGCGTGCCGTCCCAAGCTGCTGATAGCCGACGAGCCCACGACGGGCCTGGACGCTACGGTGCAGGCACAGATCCTCGACCTGCTGGCGCGCAAGCGGCTCGAGCATTCGATGGCCATGTTGCTGATAACGCACAACCTGGCCGTTGTCGCCGAACGCTGCGACCGCGTCGTCGTGATGTATGCTGGGCAAGTCGCCGAAGCTGGGAGCAGGCAGGAGATCCTTGGCGAGCCAGCGCACCCCTACACGCGTGGTTTGCTGCGATCGCTTCCAGAACGCTGCCCTCCGGGCAAGCGTCTTTCGCCCCTGCCGGGTTCGGTCCCGGCGTCGCGAGACTACCCGCTGGGTTGTCGCTTCCGCACCCGCTGTTCCCGAGCGAGCGCCGCCTGCGAGCGACCCGCGCCGTTGGTGCAGCTTTCGGCAAAGCACCGTGTCTACTGTCACCATCCCGAGTGAGCGGCCGTGACGGATCCACTGCTGCGCGTCGAACAGCTCAAAAAGCACTTCGCTGTGCAGCTGGGATCGTTGCGGCGCAGGGTTGCGCGGGTCAAGGCGGTGGACGGCGTTTCGTTCGAGCTGCATCGTGGTCGGACGCTCGGATTGGTTGGCGAGAGCGGCTGCGGCAAGAGCACGACCGGCCGCGCGATTCTTCGCCTCGTAGAGCCCGACTCGGGGCGGGTGCACTTCCGGGGCCAAGACTTGCTGCAGCTCGACAGCAGGGCTCTGCGTCGGGCCCGCAGCCAGATGCAGATCGTCTTTCAGGATCCTCATTCGAGCCTCAACCCACGCCAGACCATCGGTGACGCGGTCGGGTCGGTGCTGTTGCTTCACGGCCGTGCCACGCGCGCGACGCTGCGATCTGCGACACAGGAGCTTCTCGAGCGGGTGGGGCTGCCGAGCGGCTACGCCTCCCGCTATCCGCACGAGCTCTCGGGAGGCGAGCGCCAGCGCGCGGGCTTGGCCCGGGCGCTGGCGCCGAAACCGAGTTTCATCGTGTGCGACGAGCCGGTCTCGGCCCTTGATGTCAGCGTGCAGGCGCAAGTCCTCAATTTGTTCTTGGACCTGCGCGATGAGTACGGGCTCAGCTACCTGTTCATCACGCACGATCTGTTGCTGGTCGGCCACATCGCGCACGCCGTTGCGGTGATGTATCTGGGTCAGATCGTGGAACTCGGCCCAAGCGAGCAGGTGCTTCGAGCTCCGATGCATCCATACACACAGGCCTTGATTTCGTCGTTGCCAAGGTCCGATCCGGGCTCGAGGCGCGAGCGCGTGATCCTGCAAGGCGAGGTCCCGAACGCAGTGGCTCCGCCGGGCGGGTGCCGTTTTCACCCGCGCTGCCCGGTCGCCATGCGCGAGTGCACAAGCACCGTGCCGGCGCTGTACGAGATCGAAGGCCGCAGAGTTCGTTGCCTGAACTATCGCGATGCGGGCTAGCCAAGTGCTGCCGTCAGCGCCACTGGCCTTCGTACTCCTCTGGGTAGCGTGCGAATCGAGGGTCCGGGCTGGCGCGGGCAATGATCTCGGCACCGTATTTTTTCGCCAAGAACCTCTCTCGATACAGGAAGTAGGCGACGTCGCAGACCCTGCCGGTGAAGCGGGCGTTGAAACCGCCTCCGACGAGCGCGCCCACGGCCGGCAAGAGCTGCGCCATCTTGGCTTTGGTGAGTCGTGCACCAAGCGCTCGCGCGACGCGCTGCAGGATGGTCGCAAGGACGTGCTTCTCGAGGTCATCCCAGGCTCGTCGCTGGGCCGCGTCTTGAGCGATTCTGGCGAGCTGCGACAAGGCCAGTCCCTCGCCCTGGTGGGAACGGCTGGACGCGAGGCTCATGATGTGCAGAGCGAACAGCTTCTCTCTTTGGGACGCCAGATCGAAGCCGCAGTACGTCGCATACTCGCCGATGGCCCTCAGGTTGACTGCCGTCAACGCGATCACATCCGCGGGAATCCCTGGCAAGCCGATCATGCCGGCGGTCGTTCCCTCGAGCGCGGCAGCAGTCCGGTACTTGACCGACAGCGTTCCGATGACGCGGTCGACAGCATGCAGGCCCAGCCGTTGGACGTCCGTACCCTCGCGCACATCCACGGAACCGGCTCTTCGGTACTCCTCGTGAATGGCATCGGGGCGAACACTCCAATGTGCCGCTTCGTTGAGAAGCGATACCATGCCTCCAATGCCCTGCTCGAGCAGCTTTCCCGCGCCAGGCACGCGCAGAGCAGCCTCGCCCGCCAAGTCGAAGGGCCTGCCGGCAAGCTCGCTTGCCCTGCCGAACCAGCTGCGCTCCGCGGTCTTCCAGGCGTGTATAGCGTGCAATGCCTGTGCTTCGTATTCGTTCATGCTCGCCGCAGGCACTGTATACGCTGAAGCAAGTCCGGGCACAGGAGTGCGTCAACGACGCATCGCCGCCCGTTCGGCTGTACGGTTCTGCAGCCACCGGTTCCAGAAGCCGGCTCCTGACATCCCTTCCCCGGTCGGGAATGCTTCGTCAAAGCGACCAGCTAGCGATCGGAAGGCACCGGCGATAGTGGAGTTGGGGTGGCTGACCATGACCGGCTGCCTGAGACGAACAGCGGCTTCCAGTGCGGCGTCGTGCATGAGCGACCCATAGAAGTGCAGCTGCACACCGAGAAAGCGTCGGCTCACGCTGGACAGGCGCTCGTGGACCGCCACACCTTGTGCCGGATCGGAGACTCGATTCACCAGCAGGGTGAAGCGGCCACTATACTTGCCGCGATTCAGGACCTTGATCAGCGCGTAGCTGTCGGCCATCGCCGTCGGCTCGGGGGTAGTCACGATTACCACGTCGTCGGCAGAGCTCGCGAAGAAGAGCACGTTGTCGGTCAAGCCGGCGCCGGTGTCGACGATCAGCAAATCGAAGTCCTCGGAAGCTTCTTGAATACACTCGATGATCTGCAGCCGCTGGTCGGCGCTCAGGCGCTCGAGGTCAAGCACCCCCGAGCTTGCGGGCAATACCCTGAGGCCATGTGGCCCGTCGAGCAACACGTCTCGGATGTCGTGCGAGGCGTCGACGATGTCGGCAACGGAACGCTTGCTGCTGAAGCCAAAGAGAATATCGAGATTGGCGAGTCCAAGATCCGCATCGAAAAGCAGCACCCTCTTGCCGTCTTGAGCGAGGGCAAGACCTAGATTGACTGCGACGTTGGACTTTCCGACGCCTCCCTTCCCGCTCGAAATCGTTACGGTTCTCATCGTAGCAGGGCGTCCTTCTCTTCAAGGCTGACGGCATCGAGCCCCGAGGCCTCGGGCTTGTGGACCTTGACGGTGTTCTTGCCGGCGGCCTTGGCCGCGTACAGTGCTTCGTCCGCCTGACCCAAGAACTGTTCCACGGTCGGGATCTCTTCGCGCGGATCAAACGTAGCCATCCCGATGCTCACGGTGATCTCTATGGGGCCGCGCGGGGCAGGGGTCACCGCGGCTTGCACTTCCCGGCGCAAGCGATGGGCCGCGCCGAGGGCGCCCGCCGCCGGCGTGCTGGGGAGCAGGACGACGAATTCCTCTCCACCGAAACGAGCGGATACATCGTCGCTCGCACGCATGCTCCGTCGCAGAACGGTGGCAACCCGCCGCAGTACGGCATCCCCTACGGAGTGGCCGTACGTGTCGTTGATGCGCTTGAAATCGTCCGCATCCACCACCAGCAGGGAGCAGGGTCGCTGCTCGCGCTTCGAGCGACGCAGCTCCTGCCTAATCCGGTGATCGAGATAGCGACGGTTGAACAGCCCGGTGAGCGGGTCGAGCGCCACGAGCGAGCAGAGTCGATCCAGCAGCTGCTGCAGCTGGGCGGTCAGACAAGCTGGACGTGCGGCTTCACTCGGGTAGCCTGCGCTACGATGAACGGCCTCGAGATCGAGCTCGGCCCACCACACAACCCCTTGCCGCACTATGTGGGCGAAAGCGGCAAAGCTGGTGCCCGGATGCCTGCGACAGTATTCGGCGTACAACGCGGATCCGACAGCCTCGGGGCTGTCGTCGACCGGCAATTCCCTGGTGGCGCCACGGCTCACGTACGCTATCGATGGGTACGGTGGCGGGCAAAGAGCACTTTGGGGGGCGCCCGCGCACTGCCCCTTAAAAGAGAATCGCCGGGCCACCTCCCGCATGCAAGCCACCAAGTAAGGACCTGCCACACAAGAACCTGCCCACCTCGCAGGCTCCAGACGCCGCTGGCTGTGGTGCTCCTGCTCGAAATACCCGCAGCAACGCCGTCACGCGGTTGAAGGACCAGGAGGAACAAGCCCCATGCGTGAACGTCCACCGCGACCTCCGATGCAAGCCCGAAGTCCCCTGGTGCGCACCGGGCCACTGCATGACATCAGGCGCTGGGTGCTGGTGGCGAGCGTGCTGGCGTCGCTAACGAGCGCAAGGGCCACAGCGAACGGACGCTTTCCCACCGCCCAGCAGCTCATCGAGGACCCCGCGAACCCCCAGCACCTGGTGCTACGGGCAACTTATGGGATCCTCACGAGCTCGGATGGGGGAGGGAGCTGGTCGTGGGTTTGCGAGCAGGCTGTGGGCTACGGGGACGTGGAGGATCCTGCGCTCGGGCTCATGGCAAACGGCAACCTGCTGGCGGGGATCTTCGATGGAATGGCCCGGTCGAGGGACTCGGGCTGCAGCTGGCAGTTGGCTCAGGGTGCGATCAGCACCGAGGAGGTGATCGACGTAACCGTCAACCCAACCGATCGCGCCAGGGCGCTAGCGCTAACCACGGAATTGCTCCCGAGTGCCCAGTTCGCCATCCGGGTCTGGGAGACGCTCGACAACGGAGAGACCTGGACGCAGCTAGGTCCGGCGCCGCGCGGGGACAACATCGTGTTCGCCTTCGAAGCCGCCCCCAGCGACAGAGGCCGCATCTACCTGAGCGCGCTTGAAACGCCGGCCGGCGGGGTGCCGCGAGGCGTGCTGCTACGTAGCGATGATCGAGGCAAGAGCTGGACCCCGTGGCCGATTCCCGGAAGCGACGCACAGAACCCACCCTTTGTGACGGCGGTTGCCTCGACCGATCCCGACAGCGTCTACGTGCGGCTCAGCGGCACAGAACACGACAGCCTGCTCTATTCGGCCGACGGCGGCCGTCGCTGGCGGCAGGTGATACGAGGCAGGGCCAAGCTGCCCGGGTTTGCGCTGTCCCCTGATGGCTCGACCGTGCTGGTGGGGTTCGGCAAGCGGTTGCTGCCTGATAAACCGGTCGATTGCACCATCCTCGGCATTTGGATGGCCCCCACGCAGGATTTTCGGTTCCGCAAGATCTTCCATGGGGCGGTGCAGTGCCTGACCTGGACCGAAAGGGGTGTTTACGCCTGTACCAGCCAGGAAGACCACGGATACGCCCTGGGGCTATCCACGGACCGGGCCGTTACGTTCGCTCCGATCATGCAGCTGAAGGGCCTGGACGGTCCCCTTGCATGCCGTCCCGGCACCAGTGTGGCTGCCAGCTGTCCTCACGCTTGGCTTCGTGCCTGCAGTACGGTGGGCAAGCAGTGCCCTGGCGGAACACCGGACGCGTCCGGCCTGGGCCCCCCAGCTGGCACGCCCTCGGTGATCTGTGCCGGGTCCTTGGATGCCGGCGTCGACGCCGCCCTGCCCATCGACGCCGCAGCGGGCCGTGCTTCGGCGGTTCCACCAGCAAGCCCGGACGCGGGCCCGGAGGCTGCGCCCGGTGATGGGTGCGGCTGCAGGTTGGGCCCCGTCGCGCGCGCCCCGTTCCCGTCATTCCCGTTGGGCGTCATTGGCGTCGCAGCAGTCCTGTTGCTGCGACGCCGCCGGCGATCCCCGCTGCGGGCGCAATCCGACTAGTGCCTCGCCACAGGAATCCTGATCGTTTGGCCCCAGCCCTGGCGCCCGCTGGCGGGAATCCAGCATAATCCCTCGCAAGCGGTACTAGGCCAGGCCCGTACCGTCCCCCCCAGCTGCCCGATTACGCAGCAGGCGCCAAAACGTCTCCGCAGGGCAGATGGTCGTCGTGACTGAACCGAAGCGGAGCTCGTCCAGGGGACTGAGGGACGTCGGCTCGCGTGGCTCCACCACCCTGTCTCGGATGCGTGTGCCGTTTTTGCTACCCGCGTCGGCTATATAGAACGTGCCGTGCTCATCGACTTCGAACCACGCGTGGAACTTGGAGACGCTGCTGTCACGCAGCACGATATCCATGTTCCGAGCCCGCCCCACCGAGATGCGCTCCATGTAAGACGAAGTCCCACCCGCCAGGCGCTTGCGCAGAGGCGTGACGAAGTAGGGCACCGACTCGAGCTCCTTGCGAAGCACCTGCTCGTCGGTGGGTTCGGCTTTGCGCAACAGCCTTCGGACCTCCCCGGGTTCCTGGAGATTCACCAGGTCGGTGTGATAGTCGAGCACGTGCAGGGTCGGAACGATACTCGCACGCACTCCCCCTTGTGTAGCCTCGAGCCCGGCGATCACCTTGCCCCCGGGATCATCGGCCAACCGCACCAGCAGCAGCTGATCCCGCCCACGGGTACCTGCGAATTCTTTCAGTGTACTGGCCGCGACCCGGCTGACGATTTCTCTTGGCTTCAGCTTTTCCCAGGAAGCGACCACACCGTCCCGTCCAATCCATCCATTCTACCGGTTCGCTTGTGCTCTTCCAATACTCCGACAAACTCGCAGGTGAAGTCGTCACGCGCAGCTCGTCGATTCGGCCGGGAATACGCCAGCCAGCGCGAAGCTCGCATCGCCCAATGTGTGCAAAAACTGGGAAGTCGGAGACTGTGTTCACACCGGCCGAAACCATCGTATCCTGGAATTGCCAATAATTTCAGATGGTCATTGCTTGGCACATCGCGTGCACTAAGGCCGTCTGCGCATGTGGCGAAGGCTCTCCCCATGGAAGGCCTGAGCGTACACCCACTCATGTACGCAGAGAAACTGGAGGCTCAAACGATGCAGCAGTCCGATTGGTCTATGACCGAACCCGAGCAAATCGACACGAATAACCTAGCTGTACCCGGCATGACCCAGGATGGGCCTGGCCTGTTGGGACGTCAGGCGCGTTTGAGCGAGTATCTTGGCTCCGTGGAGAAAGATGTGATCGTTCGTGCATTGCGGGACGCCAACCACAACCAGACCCGGGCTGCAAAACGACTCGGGATCTCTCGGCGTGGGCTGATCTATAAGATGGAGAAGTACGGTCTGAAGAATCCTCCGTCTTCCCGCAGGCCGCAGCCCACGATGTAGGCGGGGCGGCGCGCGTTCGCATTTCCGGCAGGGGGGGTCGCTCCCCCTGCCTGGCTCGAGAGCAGGCTTCGGCCCGTTCAGCGGCTGGGGTTGGGGGCCGTGGTACCGCTTGTCAGCGGCCGCCGGAGCCGGCGGGATCCATCATGATCATGTCCATCGTCGGTGCGCCTTGCCAGCGACCGCCAGCCCTCGACGCCCATCGATCACAATCCCTGGCAAGCAGTACTAGGCTGCGCGCGTGGCAGAGCCAGTAGGAGCGAACGGGGCCCGAGCGCCGTCCGGCCTGACCGGTCGCACAGCGCTCAGTCCCCTGCGCCCGCCAGGGCTAAGGGCCCGCGGAAGAATAACTCGTGTGTTTCGGTGAGGACTGGGCGCCGCTGGCGAGGCGCGACGACGAGG
>JAKSBK010000606.1 GCA_022361155.1 Pseudomonadota bacterium | reverse complement strand
GTAGCGGCGAGCCCCTTACAGCGACTCGAGGTAGGCTACCAGATCGTCGAGCTGCGCGGGCGAGAGCCGCGAGGTGCGCCCGTGCCTATCGCCGCCGCAGGCCTTGTCGAAGCGCTGCCTCAGGGTCTGCGCGCAGCCGTCGTGCATGAAGGGTGCACGGTAGGCGATAGCGCGCAGCGACGGCACCTGAAAGCGCTCGCCCGGACGCCCCGTGCCCACATCCTGGCTCGAGTTATCGGTCAGCTTCGGCCCCGAGTGGCAGGTAGCGCAAGCGAGGTCGGCGGAGGCGAAGAGCTTGGCACCGCGCTTGACCGCCGGATCGGCCTGCGAACGAGGCGCGGGCCTGGGCTCGAGCGCAAACAGCCAGTCCCGCAACGCCTCCATGCGCTCGGGGCTCTGCCAGACACCGCCCATGCGCCCGACGAAGACCTCGTCCATCAGCGCATCCAGGCCGTCAAGCGCGCCGTCCCAGTGAAACGGCTGCGTACCGTCGAGGCCCACGTCGAGCGCTTGCGTGCGGCGGCGCCCGAAACCGCTGAAGCTCCACACGTGACCGTCATCCGAGCCCTCGAGGTGACAACCCGCGCACGCAATGCCCTGCCCGGTGTCACGATGGAACAAGTCATGACCCGTATCGGCCACGGAGGTACCGCCGAGCGCGATCGTAACAGTGCCCGCTGCTGCCGGGTTGTGCTCGTCAAGCAACGTCAACGTAGCGGGCTCGCGACTCTGGACGACAAGCCGAGAGTCTGGCGTGTAGGCCACTGCCACGGGCTGGCCCTGGACTGGCATGGGGCTGCCGCGCACGCACTTCAAGCCCGGGTGCATCGATTCGGCTCCGACTGCGAGCCGATCGTAGACGACGACAGCAGTCGAAGGCGCTCCGGACCCTCGCACCGCTACGATCTCCGGGTGAGCGGGGCCCCCGAAGGTGTCGGCGAACACGTTCCGGGGCGCAGGAGCAGCAAGGTCACGCTCGCCAGCGAAGGCCACGGCCACCAGCCGGCCCGTGGGGTCCGCTGCAACGTCGACGCCCAGCACAGAGCCCCGAACCGACGTGGTCAAGACCGGACCGTTCGCCGGGGCTGTTCCAACGCCGGTGACGAACGTCGTGAGCGCCGTGCGCACGATGCCACCGCAACCCTGGCCGTTGTCCCCGTAGGGGCTGGTAGCCGCTCCCCGGGGATCGTGCGGATCGGCAGCGGAAGCCTCGAGCTGAATCTGCGAAGCCTCGGCTTGCTGGTGCAACATCACGAGCCCCGCTCCCGCCGAGATCGTACGCCACGCCCCATTGGGCTCGAACCTCCGCTCGGGTGGCGGCCCGTGGGTCGAGCCAGCCCGAACCTGGATCAACTTGGTTCCCGGATGAGGGTGGGAGTGTATACCAGGCTCCGAGAAACCCTCCGGGATCCGAGTCTTGCCTGACACGACGCCGCCATCCGGGCCCACGCTGAGCAACTCGGCGCTCCTGAAGCGGCTCAGATAAAGCCTGCCCGCGTGCAAGACCGCGTCCCGAACGTCGATCGGCACCGCGACCTTGCGCGTGACGTTCCCACCTGCCGCCGGCAGCTGCACCAGCTGGCCCTCGGCGCACGTCACGTGCAGCGCGTCAACGCCGTTGTCGTACGCGATGCCACGCGGCGTGCGGCAAACCTGGCGCCGCATGGCTATGCGCCCGGCAGTCACGTCGAGCGTCGCGATCTCACCAGCTCCGCGCAGCACGACGTGCACTCGTCCGGCGGCGTCCTGCGCCATTCGGCCGGGCTCGTCGCCTTTGCGCAACCTGACCGTGTGACGCAGCGTCCGCTCCTCGAGGTCAACCACGGACACCCGGTCGCGGGCGGGGTCGGACGCCACCGCGAGGGTTCCCGAAGCCACCACGGCCAACGTGCCGCCTGCGACCGGAGGCGGCAGTGGGTCCGCGCGAACAGGACTGCGCTCGTCCGTAGGGATTACCTTGATCGGAGCGTCGGGATCGTGATCCAAGGGCGCTGCGAACGCGTCGCAGCCAACCGCCATCGCCGCGCTCGCGACGAGCGACGTCCATGCCGTGCATGCCGGCCATACGGTTCGGGGCCTGCACCTCAACGACCGAAGACCCGCCATACCAACCTCCCTTGACTGCATCGCTCCAGGCAGTTGCACAACCGCTCCCGAGCGGCTCTCACACCGCTGCCGCAAGACTCTCACACCGCTGCCGCAAGACCTGCGCCAAGAATCAAGAATATAGCAGACGTCGTGCCAAGCGCCTGACTCCACGATACGGACGATCAGTTGCATGGTCTCGCCGGTCCGTACCGGCCATGGCAACAGGGCCACGACTACGGCCACGACTACGACTACGACTACGACTACGACTACGGCCACGGCCACGACTACGGCCACGACTACGGCCACGACTACGGCCACGATTACGACTACGACTACGACTACGACCACGACTACGACTACGGCCACGGCCACGTTACGACCACGGCCGCGATGTGCGATCGTCGACGGTCCGGGGGTGGTCAGGCAAGCCGCAGCTAGGTCAATGACCTCATCCGTGATCCTGTGGGGTTATTGGGGACACTGGTAGACGCCCCGGGACGCGGGAGCGAAGTTGGTGTCGCGTGTTGACTGCGATCGGCGCGCATGTGACAGGGTTGTAATGCAGAGTCGGAGGGCCGCCCCGTGTTGCCGCAGGCTCACAGCTGAGGCACGGGAGCCACAGGGGAGGCGCTAATCCATACGAGACGAGCCCGGAGCGACGCGTGGGTTGCGGGCGAAGACCGCTGCGGAGGAGCGATTGCAGCCGTTCGTGCTGTGTCGAGCGTGCTGTGCATCGCTGCGCTTTGCTGGACGTCGCGGGCAGCTGCTCAAGCGGGAGCCCAGAGCCAAAACGAACGGGCGATCCGGGCCGCCTTGCACGGGGCTCCCCATGGCTACGGGGTGTGCGTGCTGCGCGCGGTTCGGGTGCATCGGGGTCGTCTCTACGTGGCTTGCGGCCCAGCAGGCGTATGGGTGCTGGAGCGGGTAGCGGGCGGCCACTGGCGGGTCGTCGATCGCCTCGCTACCAAGCAGGAGGCCACGGCACTGATCAAGCGCGACGGGGAGCTTTGGGTACGCGCCGGAGCGGTCGAGGGGCCCGTGCTGGCGCTGCCGAGCTCCGCCAGGACGCCTCGAGGGCGAGCTTTCGAGCACCCTGCACGCACCACAGGCTGGGAGCTGCGGGGCCAGGTTCGCCATTTCCTGTCGGGAGGCATACGGGTGCCCGGGCTGCTCGCCGAATTCGAGTTGGGCTTCCGAGCCGCTTCCCCGCTGCACGTATCGGCTGTGCTCGAGCCCCTCGGGTTCGCCTCCTCGAGCATGGGATCCACGCGAGCCGTCGCAGCCTCGCTGTTGATCGGCTACGACACGGCCTCGACAGAGTTCGCCTTGGGCGCAGGAGCGCAAACAGTGAACGAGCCGCAATTCGGGCAACCCAAGGGTTGGGGGCTTGTGCTGCCTGCGCTGGCCCGCATCGGAGCCAAGGACTCGCTGCACCTGGTGGCACGCAGCGGCTTGGTGGTGCATCGCCGCAGGCTCGGTTTGGCCTCGTTCGATCTGCTGGGCCTGGTGCCGCTGTGGTCAAGCCACTGCTTGCTTGTGCGCGCGGGCTCGTCGGTGGCCGGCCAACAGCTGGCGGAGCTCGGCTACCGGACTCCCGTCGCCGCTGGCGGCAACGCTCCGCTGCTGGCGCTGTTCAGCGCGGGCTGGGCAAGACTGTCGCACACGAGCGTGTTCTCCAGCCCTCACGGGATCGTCGACCGGGTGTGGATCGAGGGATTCGTCGCCGGTGTTGGCCTCGAGTGGCGCAGGTAGCAGGCGCAGGGCAGGCAGCGTGCCGGAGCGTGTCAGCGTTGCGTTCGGCCGTGTGCGCTGCGGCGGTTGACAGCCGATCCGACCCGGGTTGGAGCCGACAGAGCCGATCCGACCCGGGTTGGAACCTGTACCACGACGCTTTCCGAGCTCTCGGCGCTGGCCGCAAGACCGAAGCGACACGGCTGTTGGAGTCGCTGATCGCGCACTATCCCGCCCATGCCGCAAGCCAGCGTGGCCAGTGGGTGCTCGTCGACCTCGAAGCTGGAGCCCATCCGAAAGCGATCGCACGCCTGCCTTCGCGCTGATGCCCGTGCGCGGCGGCGCCATGGCGAGCGTACATGCTCGCTTCTAGCCAGTTTCTTGGCCCGCGTCTTGCATACGGAAGTCGAGTCGAACCTGTTCGCAAACCTGCGCAACGGGCTTGTCTCGATAGACGAGAGGCTTATAGCGCCACCGTCTCAGCGCCCGGGCAGCGCTGCTGTCGAACACGCGAGCCGGTCTGGAATCGACCACCACGATATCGCTGACCTCACCGTCGGGTGTGACCGTAAACGACAGATCGACCCAGCCCTCGATCCGATGCTTGGCAGCTTGCGCTGGGTACCTGGGCCGCACGCGAAGCAGCGGCGCGAGCCGCTTGGTGTTGGGGAAGGCAATCCCACACGGGGCGCTCAGCGGGACCCCGCGCTCGAGCCTTGCCAGCTCGGCATAGCCATCGGCGGTCAAGCCAAGCTCGGCCTGTGCGCGAAGTAGGGCGATCGCCGTGCCCGCGTCGCCGAGCTTCGCAACGCACTTTGCGCTCGCGACGTTGACGAGCGTCACCACGCACGGATCCACCGCCCAGGCCGCCCCCTGAGCCTTCATTCTCTTCAGAAACCGCGTGCAGTCTCCCCTCCGGAACACGCGCATGGCTTCCGAATAGCCCTTGGACACGGTCTTGCGGACCGCATAGGTCGTGCGAGGCGCTTGTTGCTCCGGCGGCGGGCTGCCGCCGCATGCGGACGCACCAAGGGCCAACACCAGCCCAACAAGCCAGCGCGCGGCCGCCAACCTCGTCGGCGGCTCGCGGCAAACGTCTCGATGCGCGTCACGCTGACCCCTCTTCGAGGCCTGCGTTGACCTGTCGGCCTGGTTGTTCACGATCCCTCGGCCACGAATTACTAGCCCCACGTGGACAGGGGAGTCTCGGCCACCACATCAAGGACCGTTGAGGTCGATCTCCCTGCACGGCGCGCTGATCGAGCCGGCCATCCAGTGTCCTGCGGTCGGGAACTGCACGAAGAAGTTGTAGCCCACCCAGGAGGTCGTAGCGATAGGGTCGTCGACGACCTGTATGATACCGTTTGGGTCCGGCATGCCATCGAACCTATGCAGGGTCACTAGTCCCGACGAGCCGACTTCCTCGTAGAGCTTCGAGCCGTCGAACACCCGACGGATCTCGCCATCGACCCGAATCGCCATCCCAGGAATCTCCATGCCCTTCGGCACCACGGTGTACATGCGCGGCAAGCCGGCCATCCTGTCCAGCTGGTAGTTGCCCTTGAGCTCGATCTGGAGGCCATGGTGCTCGCCGTCCCAGTCCAGACCGGTGTCGACCTGAAGCTCCTCGTTCATGCAACCCGGGCTCGCGATGCCTTGACGCGGGTTCGCAGGGTCTGTCGTGGGACACGCGTACTCGATCTGGCAAATCTCCTCGGCCATGGCACCCATCTCGTCGTCCGTGATCGAATGGCCTGTTATCGGGTCGTTGGGATCCACGGCCATGCAGCCGACGATGTACGCGTGTTCGGCGTCGCCGCGGTACGGTGGTGCGGCGGCCATAGGATTCGCGCACCAGTCGGTGCCCGCCACCCCTCCGTCGCCGCCGCCGCAGGCCGCACTCAGGCATGCGACCAAGCCCGCACAGGTTGCTGCTCTTCTGTTAGTCTTTGCCACGTTGGCCTCCATGCCCGCCCACCAGGTTGGGTCCAGTCCCAGGGTGCGCTCTTGCGGCGCGCGCGTAGTAAAGCGGATCTCCGGCAACATTGCGACCTGCGTCGCGGACAAAAAGGCAGGTTGGAGCGCAATTTCCCTCGCGAACGCCGCGCCGGCCATTTTCGGCGGCGCGTTGGAGGGTTGAAAAATTCGCCTGACGCTCCACGAAAGCGCGCGCGAGCGGCAGGGGGCCTTGCAAGGATCTGCTATTCGGCGGGCGCCATTCGATGTATGAGGAAGGTGGCCTGACGCGAGGATCGCGCGCGGCTGCAACCTGCCAAGGTCGGTTTCGCCCGCCGACGTTCACCAAGAGCGCCTGCAATGAACCAGAAGCAAGCTTCCAGCATCAGGGCCTACGCGGTTTGGAGCTCCAAGGGTCACGGGCTCGCGGCAACGCACGGGATTGGACTCGGCTGCGCTGGGTTGTCGCTCGCCTGCTGCCTGGCCGGCTGCTCCAGTGCCGGCACGGCATCGCGCTCGCTTGCTCCCGAGAGGTCCAAGGCCTCGGGCGAAGCGACCGGGGGCACCTCGACGCTTCGAGATTCCGCTCGACCCGGTTCCGGGGTGTCCAGGCTCGCCCCCTTGGCGGCCCGCGAGCTCCGCCTGTGGTACCGCCAGCCGGCCGAGCAATGGACCGAAGCACTGCCGGTGGGCAACGGTCGCCTGGGCGCGATGGTCTTCGGTCGATCCGACGTCGAGCGCATCCAGCTCAACGAAGATTCCGTTTGGGCGGGCCCCGAGAGCCCGCGCACCGACCGCGTGGGCTCGCCCGCGCGGCTGCGTGCGCTGCGGCGGCTGGTGCTGGCCGGCAAGCACCAGCAAGCCGATCGCGCGATCGTGGCATCGTTCTCGCGCAAGGACGTCATTCGCTCGCACCAGACGCTCGGGGACCTTTGGATCGACTGGGGCGGCCCGGCAGCGCAGGGCACGTACCTGCGCCGCAGCCTGGATCTGGGAACGGCCGTGACCACGAGCGAATTCAAGCGCGGCGGAGCCAAGATTACCCAGCGCGTCTACAGTTCCTTTCCCGATCAGCTGCTGTGCATTCATCTCAAGGCGGATCGGCCGCGGGCGCTCAACTTCGAGCTGCGTCTCGACCGGCCTCATGACCAGGGCGCTGCGACACATGCCACGCGTGTCGGGCAGGCCGAAGCCGACCTCGTCATGACCGGTCGTGCGACCCAGCGCACGGGTAAGCTCGACAGCCGGCCGCAGCCCAACATGGCGGGCGTCGATTTCCGGGTGCTGGTCGACGTCATCACCGACGGCAGCCGCAAGGCCGTAAACGACAAGCTTGTGCTCAGCGATGCGTCCGAGGTGCTGATCCTGCTGCGCGGCTCGACGTCGGAGACGCAAAGGGTTGCGCTCGACGCCGCGCAGGCAGCGGTCGCGCACGCCAAGAAGACCCCGCTGCGGGCCCTCGCGCGCCACCTGCACGAGCGGCACGTGCGTGACCATGCGCGATTGTTCGACCGCAATCGGCTGGATCTCGGTGGCCGCGGCCGCGACGGCGTGCCGACCGACGAGCGGCTCGCCGCCGTCAAGAAGGGCGCCAGCGATCCCGCTCTGGAAACGCTCTTCTACCAGTACGGTCGCTACCTGTTGATCGCAACGTCGCGCCCGGGTGGCTACCCGGCCAACCTACAAGGGTTGTGGAACGACCAGATCAGGGCGCGCTGGAACGCCGACTACCATCTCAACATCAACCTGCAGATGAACTACTGGCCGGCCGAGCTGACCAACCTGAGCGAGTGCCACGAGCCGCTCTTTGACTTCATCGAGCGGCTCGCCCGGCGCGGCGTGGAGACGGCCAAGCAATACGGCATGCGGGGCTGGGTCGCGCATCACGCTAGCGACTTCTGGACGCCCGCTTGGATGCGGGCGAGAAACGCCTACTGGGGCTCCTGGATTCATGGAGGTGGCTGGCTGTGCCAGCACCTGTGGGAGCGCTACGCCTTCAGCGAGGACATGGGGTTTCTTCGTGACCGGGTCTGGCCGCTGCTGCGCGGGCAGGCCCGCTTCTACCTGGATTGGTTGATCGAGCAAGACGGCAAGTTGATTTCGGTGCCCGAGACGTCGCCCGAGAACTCGTTTATCGCCCCCAACGGGAAACCCGCAGCCGTGTGCGCCAAAGCCGCGATGGGGCAGCAGATCATCACCGAGGTATTCGACCATACCCTGGAGGCTGCCTCCCTGCTCGAGATCGAGGACGCGTTCGTGCAGGAGCTGCGTCAAGCTCGCCAAAAGCTCGACGAAGGGCTGCACCTGGGCCCGGATGGCCGTTTGCTCGAATGGGACCGACCCTACGGAGAACCCGAGCCCGGACACCGGCACGTGAGCCATCTCTACGGCATGTATCCGGGCCATGCGATCACGCTGGACAAAAGACCAACGCTTGCCAAGGCCGTGCGCAAGTCGCTCGATCACCGCCTCGCACAAGGCGGGGCTCACACCGGCTGGAGCCGCGCCTGGACGATCAACCTGTTTGCGCGCCTGCGCGACGGTGACGCTGCGCACACCCATCTACGCCATCTGCTCCAGGAGCAAGTCTTCCCCAACCTCTTCGACGTGCACCCCCCCGCTACCTTTCAGATCGATGGCAATCTGGGGACCACAGCGGGCATGGCGGAAATGCTGTTGCAGAGTCACGACGGAACGATCCGGTTTCTGCCAGCGCTTCCCAAAGCGTGGGCCAAGGGCGGCAGCGTACGAGGCCTGCGTGCCCGCGGCGGTTTCGAGGTGGATTTCGACTGGAAAGACGGCCGGGTTACCGAATGGCGGCTCCGGCACCCCGAAGCTCGCCGTGCTCGTGCAGAAATCAACGGCGTCGTGCAGGAGGTCGTTTCGCGACCTGCCGGCGCACGCTTGGCCGAATGAGCCTGGCCTGCGACCAAGAGGTCCGGCCTTGACTAAAGGAAATAGGGGAAGCTCACGTTCAGCTGCTCGTCTGCGAAGCGTGGGAAGCGCAAGCCTCTGAGCGCTCTTGCCATGCACGAGCCCTGTGGGCTGCCGCGGAAATTCCCCCTCACCAGGGCATGGGCCACGCGCCCGGATCCGGTCACTTTCAGCTCCACTTCGGCCAGCCCTGGTACGCCACCGGCGCAGCTTTCGAGGGCGGGACGGAAGCCGCGCAGGGTCTCGTGCACCCGAGCCCGGCTTGGCAGCGCGGGCAGGGTAGACTTTTGTGCCGGCTCTGCTGGCGAAGCGATCGGGGCGCTGGCTGCCGGCCCCTTGTGCGACACGTTCGCCGACAAGGGAGCCTGCGCAGCGTGGGCCGCAGGGGCGAGATCGGCCGCCAGCATGCGGGGACCGCGACGAGCCCGCGCGGGCCTGGACCGCCGGTGGTTGCGCTTTGGCGCCGTGCGTACTGCCTGTGGCGCAGGCTTGGCAGGTGCAGTTGCCAGCTCGGTTTCCCTCCTGGGTTCGGGCCTCACGGGCGGCAGCGGCTCGATGGCAGGTGCCGCGGGCAGCTGCACGATCGTCGCTGGAGCGCTCGCGGTTTCCGCTTCGCCCACGTACACGCTGCGCTGCGGCAGAAGCCAGGACCCCGCGGCAACGAGCACCACCACAGCTGCCAGCGGTAGGCCCGAGAAACCTCGCCGCTGGCGGCGCGTTTCGTGACGCTCCGGCTCGATCAGACGCACCTCGGAGTCCGGCAACAGCGGCGGCTCGGCTTCGCAATCCTCTCGCGCCTCGGGCTCCGGCCGGCGCGGGCTGGGCAGCGTGGCGTCCAGGCTTCGGTCCAGCGCGGCGGTGCAGGCCTCTCCCTGGTGGCTCGCAGGCGCTTCCGGCTCTACCGTGGCGTTGCCAAAGAAGCTGCCGATCGCCTCGATCTGCGAGGCAGCGCTTGGTTTGCTCTCCAGGTCCAGCGTGACTTGGATGTCGAGGTTCCCGTCCCACGGGGTCCGAGCCGGCCCGCTCAGCTCCCGGATGTCGCTGTAGAGCACGGACTCGGCCTTCGCTTCGATCCCTTGCTCGGCCTGGCCGCCGCTCTCAGGGGGTGCGCTTGCGCTGGCAGGGTCGTGGGGTGGGCCGCCCCAGACCAGTTCCAGGAAGGGCGCTCCGAGTCCCCGCAGGGTGGTTTTCTCGCTGGCTGGACGTGCCGCCTCGACGGTGGCGTGCTGGTTTTTTTCTAAACTGTGAGCTGTCATAGTTATATGTATACTGGATACTTACAGTATAAGCAAGCTCCGAGGTGGAATCCTTGGTCGATTCATGTAAGCGCACCTCGATCCAGCATGCCGGAAGCTCGACGCGCGCTGCATCGCGGCCGCGACAGGGTCGGAGCCAGCCGCCGGGCGGCGCTCGCCGGCGAAGATGCCACCCGCCGGGCTGCGTGCGCGCCCCGGTTTCGGCTCGTCCGAAAAGTTGGCACGCGGGTCGAGCGAGCACTACGCTGCGAGGCTCGGGAGCCCGACCCGCGAGTTTCGGGAGCTTCACCCCGGTGGAGCCGGACCGGACCGACTCAACGCAAGGTCGGCGGGAGCGCGACCGCAAGGAATGGGATGAACAGAGTTTCTACGATCTATGCGCTGTGCTTCGTGGCATACAGCTCGCTTGGCGCGGCGCTCGAGGCCATCGCGCCGGCGCGCGCTTTCGTAGCCGAGCGCTGGGGACGCACCCCCAAGCCGGCGGACGCCGGCGGAACGCCCGCCGGGGCGCCGGACACCCGAAGCCTGTAGCTAAGGGCCCGCGGAAGAATAACTCGGGTGTTTCGGTAAGGACTGGGCGCCGCTGACGAGGCGCGACGACGAGTCCTTCCGCGGGCCCTAAAGCTAGCTACATGACGGTGCAAGAGTAGGGAAGGTTCTTCAATGATCTCAGCGGCCGGATAGCTGGGCGGCCAGCTGCGCGTCTTCGGGGCGAGCCCGGATTCACCGAACGGGAGTCTCAGGCTGGTGTCAGGCGCAGGCAGCCTCGAGCCAGTCCATCACCCGCGCGGGCAGGTTGCTGCCGCTCAGCCTGGACATCTGCACAATTCCGGTGGGGCTGGTGACGTTGACCTCCGTCAGCCGGCCGCCGATCACGTCGAGCCCTACGAACGAGAGCCCATCCTGCCGCAGACGCGG
Organism: Pseudomonadota bacterium; assembly: GCA_022361155.1. Lineage (NCBI taxonomy): Bacteria > Pseudomonadati > Pseudomonadota > Pseudomonadota bacterium. The sequence continues at coordinate 18,653 of JAKSBK010000606.1, read as the reverse complement.
GGCGAGGCTGTCGACGATGCGCCGATCCGCAGCCTCCAGGCTCGCTCGGACGACGGTTGCGCCCACATGGATGTTGGCGCGCAGCTCGCCCTGCTGGGGCACCCGGGCGATCACGCCGAGCGGTTCGCCGTCGAGCACAAGGATGCGCTTGTCGCCCCGGGTCACTTCGGGCAAGTAGCGCTGCACGATGGCCAGGCGCCGGCCGCTGTCCGTTGTGGCCTCGACGATAGCTCCCTGATTGAGATCGCCATCGAACAGGGCCATCACGCCTTCGCCGCCCTTGCCATGCAGCGGCTTGATCACCGCACGGCCCCCGACGTCACGTACAAAACGCCGGATCTCGTGGGAGTGGCTGGTGACCAAGGTCTCGGGCATGAGCTCGGGAAACCAGCACGCGTACAGCTTCTCGTTGGCTTCGCGCAGGCCGCGCGGATCGTTGACCACCAGCGTTTGGCCGCGTAGCCGTTCGAGCATCAGCGTGGCCCACAGATAGGCCGAGTCGAACGGGGGGTCGCTGCGGATCAGCACCGCGTCCACGTCGTGCAGACAAACCTGTTGCTCGATGCCGAGCTCGATGGGGCAGATGGCCTCGGGCAGCATGCGGGCCGGCCTGGCGTGCGCCCACAGCCTGCCATCGCGCAAAAACAGCTCGTGCAGCAGGCAGTGATCGATCCGATGCTCGCGTGCCTGCGCCTCGAGCAACAGCGCGAAACTGGTGTCCTCGGCCACGACCACGCTGCTCGGAGGGTCCATGATGACGACGATGTGCATGCTGCCTCGGGGCCGCACCGGTTGGACGGCCGACCGACCCGCGGTAGCACCCCGGAGCTTGTTCCCGCAAGAGCGCTTCGTGTCCATGCGAGCGCGCTCTGGCGATCCGGGGGCGGCGGCTCGAGCGCTCGCCGCACGGCTCAACGTCCTCGCTGAGCTGCCTCTCGTGCAAAGGCGCAGGCCAGCGCCCGGGCGGCGGGCTTGTTGTAAGGCGAGAAGCCATGGGGGCCTTCTTCGTCCGTGTCGCAGGACACTAGGTTACCGGCCGGCCGAGCTCGCCCGGTGAGATCCAGCCGTCCTTTTCGTAGCGCTTGGGACCGATCACGCGCACCAGCGCGAGCCCCGCCACGAAGCCGCCAATGTGCGCGAAGAACGCGACGCCGCTGGTATTGGGGCCGTGAAGAAACACGTAGCCGCGCAGCACCTCCTTGGCGAACCAGACGAAGATGAAAAAGAATGCGGGCAACTCCAACACGAAGATGGGGGGAATCCAGGTCAGGACTCGCCCGGCGGGAAAGAGGCGCACGTAGGCGCCAAGCGTGCCGGCGATGGCTCCCGAGGCGCCGATCATGGCGGCAGGGCTGCCGAGCTCGCGCAGCACATGCGCCAGCGCGGCCACGATGCCGCAGGCCAGGTAGAACAGCGCGAAGCGCAGCCGGCCAAACACGTCTTCGACGTTGCTTCCGAACACGTACAGGAACCACACGTTCGAGAGCAGATGAAACAGATCGCCATGCAGAAACAGGTACGTGAGCGGCGTGACCCAGCTACCCCAATGCTGTTCTTCGATCAGCGAGAACGGCACGACGCCCCAGCGGTGGACGAAGTCGGCCCGCTCGAGCTCGGCCGCGGGCCCGCCCAGGAACACGAGCACGTTGGCGGCGATCAACGCGTAGACAAGCAGCGGGCGGTGCCCCGGTGGGCTGAGGTCGCGCAACGGCAGCATGACGGCAAACTAGCCCGGATCGGGCCGTGACTTCGAGCCGAATCGGTGCCGGCGCTCGCAATGTGCCGACGCGACGTGCTATCGCGAGCCAGGATGCAAGCGCGTGCGCTGTTGGGGCCCGAAGGTCCGCTCGCTCGCTCGATGGGCACCTACGAGCTCAGGCCCGGGCAGCTCGACATGGCGGAGGCCGTCGAGCGAACGCTGTCCGATGACGGATTGCTGCTGGTGGAAGCCGGCACGGGTACGGGAAAGACGCTGGCGTACCTCGTACCGGCGCTGCTGTCCGGCAAGAAGATCGTGATCTCGACGGGCACCAAGACCTTGCAGGATCAGCTCATGAACAGCGACATCCCCCTGCTCGCAGCCTGCCTGGGCAGCGTCGACGCAGCTTGCATGAAGGGGCTTTCGAACTACCTGTGCCTGCGTCGCTACCACGAGCTCATGCTGAGCGCCGACGCCGGCCACGAGCCCTTTGCTTCGCTGCTTCGCGAGCTGCGGGACTGGGAGGCGAGCACGCCCACCGGAGATCGGGCCGAGCTCGAAGCGATCGGCGAGGATTCGCCGTTGTGGACCGCAGTCCAAAGTGGAACGGAAACACGCATCGGGACCCCATGCCGCCATTTCGATCGCTGCTTCGTGACGGCGATGCGCCTGCGCGCCGAAGAGGCGCAGCTTGTGGTCGTCAATCATCACCTCTTTTTTGCCGACCTCGCGTTGCGAGGGCCCCGCGGGCGCGGCGTGCTACCCGACTACGATGCGGTGGTGCTCGACGAGGCGCATCTGCTCGAGGACATTGCGACCGATTTCTTTGGCGTGACGGTGTCTGCTTCGCGCATCCATGCGCTGTTGCGTGATGCGCGGCGCAGCCTGGCCGCGGCCAACAGACTGCTGCAGGCCGATCCGCTGCTCAGCGAGGCGCAGCGCCAGAGCGACGTGTTTTTTGCGGCGCTCCCCAAGGCGGGCCCCGAGCACGCCGGCCGCGTGCCGCTGGCACCGGAGGCGTTCGACGGGCCGGTGCGCGAGCAGATGTTTGCCCTGGACACGGCCCTCGACGCCCTCGCCAGCCACTGCAGTCTGGCTCGGGACGAAGCGCTTGCGGCGCTGGCCAAACGTGCCCACACGATACGCCGCGATGTCAGCGAGATCGCCGAGGGCGGCGGGCGCAGCCATGTGACCTGGACACGAAGGAGCAGCCGCAACGTAGCGATCGGGGCGAGCCCGGTCCAGATCGGGGAGATCTTGAAGGACCGACTCTGGTACACGGGCCAGGCGGCGGTGCTGACGAGCGCGACGCTTTCGGCCGCTGGGTCGTTCGATTTTCTGCGCAAGCGGCTGGGAATCGATTTCGATCCGCTCGAGCTCGTGGTGCCCTCGCCTTTCGTGTACGAGCAGCAGGTGGCCCTGTACCTGCCGGATCATCTCGGCGATCCACGTACGCCAGGTTTTGCAGAGCAGGCCGCGCGCGAGATCATCGCGCTGGTGAACCTGTGCCAGGGTGGTGCGTTCGTCTTGTGCACATCGCTCAAGGCGATGCGGGAGCTGGCGAAACGTTGCCGGCCTGCGCTCGGCCTCCGCACGTACGTGCAAGGGGAGGCGCCCAAGGCGGTGCTGCTCGCGCGTTTTCGCGAGGACGGGAACGCGGTACTGTTCGCGACAGCCAGCTTCTGGCAGGGCGTCGACGTGCCGGGCCGCGCCCTGCGGCTGGTGGTGGTCGACAAGCTGCCGTTCGAGGTTCCCACCGATCCGCTGGTGGCTGCTCGCTGCCGGGAGCTGCGCGAACAGGGGCGCGATGCGTTCCGCGAGTACGTGGTGCCGACGGCCGCACTAGCACTCAAACAAGGCTTTGGTCGCCTGATACGGACGCGCCACGATCGCGGCATCGTGGCTGTGCTCGACGGCAGGCTGCGCACGCGAGGCTATGGAAAATGGTTCGTGCGCACGTTGCCGCCCGCGCATCGATGCGAGCGTTTCGAGGACCTGGCCAGGTTCTGGCGCAGCACGGAAGCGAGCCAAGGTGGGTTGGCCAGGTCGAACAGCGGAGCAACCGGAGGCGGCCCTTGACAGCCTGCGAGCGCTGCCGGCGCGCAGCCGTGCTGCGGGTCGTGCTGAGCGCTGCGGCAAACGCATGTCTCTGCAGTTGCGATGCCGGCGAGGAGGAGCAGCAACCAGCTCGCGAGTCGGCTTCGATCGGGACGAAGAGGGCCGACCCGCCGCGTGTGGGCGCTACCCGAGGGCGCTCCGGGTCGCGGTCCGCAGGGCAAGCGGCACCGGCTCACGGCCGCCACGAGCAATCGCGCCGGGGCGCATCGGTGCCCGAGCACGGCGTTGCTCCGGCCGGCCCCGCGCCTGGCATGGCCGTGCCGTTGGAATCCGGCAACGAGGCCGGTTGCGCGCGTCTTGGACTTGTGCGCAAGGTGTGGCCGCGTGCGGGCCCCGTGGCGATCGCAGCCTTGGGGGATACCATCGTGGTCGCGGGCTACGACCGGCTGCAATCGGGCCCCGAACGGCTCTACCTGGTGCGAGTCCGTGCCGACGAAGCTGCACGGCCGCTCTCAACCTGGGATCTACCGAGTCCCGTCGCAGCCAGGCGCAAGGCCGCACCAGGGCTCGGGGCGGTGGGACCTGGACAGGTCCTGGCTGCGGCCATCGATGCATCGGCTGCGCTGCTGGTGGCCGAGCTTGGAGTCGAGCACGCGGGCGCAGGGCGGCTCAAGCAGGTCGGCACGTTTGCCGATGCGCGCTTTGCGCCCGCCGTGGGCGCCGTGAACGGCTTGCGGGCCGTGGCCTACACGGACGGTCACCGGACGCCCATGCGCGCGCGTCTCGTCTTGCTGCGTGGCGACGGCAGTCAGGTGGGTCGTCACGATCTCACGCCGGAAGCCATGGGGGCGGCCGCCCCCGTTTTCGTGGACGGAGCCGGCCGGCCCGAGCTGCTGTGGGTCGATCCACGCCGGGGGATTTCGCCGCTGGTGCGCGTGGCGCTGGCCCCCGACGGAACTCCCGAGGCGCCGAGCATCGTGGGGGCCGTGGGCTCCCTGGCCGAGGGACCGCAGCTGGCAGCGGTCGGCATGGGCGAGTCCGAGCTGCTGCTTGGCTACACTGCGATCGGAAGCGCCGCCACAAGCGCCGTTGGTTTGGTGCGGCTTTCGGAGCGGCCGAGCGCTCCCGAGCCACTCGTACCAGGCAAGGCCTACGTCAGGCTGCGTCTCGCAGCGGCGGCCCTTGGGGAGCGAGCGGTATTTGCCGTGGACGCGCCACGAAAGCCGGGCAAGAACGTGCCCCGCGAGATTCAGCTTCGGGTCGTGCGGCGCAGCGGCATGGGCGGACGCCACGTGGTGCGCGGCCCGGATGGCGCGGCACACGAGCCGGCGCTTACCAGCGTGGGCCACGATCGCGTAGCGCTCGCCTTCTCCAGCCAGAACGCCGTCCACGTCGCTTGGTTTCGCTGCAGGTAGAACTTCCGTTAGGCTCCGCGTCGATGCTCAGCAAGACGAGTGCCCGATGAAGGGAGCGCTGCGCAGCAGTCTGCCGCTCGTAGCCACCGCTTGCCTGGGCCTGTGGCTGCGATCCGGGAATCTGACCTCGCCGTATCTGCTTGACGCCCACTCCTTCCGCCAGGGCGATACGGCAGGCTTTGCACTTGGCTACTTGATCGGCTCCTTCAACCCCCTGGCACCGACGACCGTACGTCAACCGTGCCGCGCGGGCAGCACGCCACGGGTCGAGTCCGAGCTCCCCCTGCCCGCGTGGCTCGCGGTGCTTCCGCTGAAATTGCTCGGCGCTACCTATCCGCCGGCCTGGTATCTGCGCTCGGTGTGGTTGCTGTTTTACCTCGGGACCTGCGCGTATCTGTATCTGCTGTCTCGCCAGCTAGGCGCTTCGCATGCGCTGGCGGGCCTGGTCGTATTCGTCTTGTCCGTGCTGCCGCTCGCGGTCTTCTTCACGGTTTCGATTCAGCCGGACGGCCCCTCGCTCGGTATTGGTGCCGGCCTGTTGTATCACCTCGCGCGCTGGCTGGAACACAAGCAAACGAAGGACGAGGTGTTGCTCGTTGCACTGGGAGCCACGGTGCTGCTGGTCAAGGTAAGCAACGTCTACCTTGCGTTGCCCGCACTTTGGTTGCTTGTCAGCCAGCAAGGTTGGCCGGCAACGTTCAAGCAGCCGCGCACTTGGCTTTGGGCCCTGCTGATCGCGACCCCGGGCTGCGCCTGGTACACGTACATTCACTACACTTCGAGCTGGACCTTCGTGCTCTGGGAGACGGGAGGCTACACGAAGTTCTCGAGCTTCGAGACCTTCACATCGGCTGCGCACTGGATGCGCCTTTCCAACCGGCTCGTCTACCAGATCTTCGGGTGGTCCGGATTCGTGCTGGCGGTGCTCGGCGCCAGCCATGGCCGCGAGCAGCGCATCCTGCGCGTAGCCGCGGCCTGGGCCGGAGGCTTCTGTGTGTTCTTGCTCGCTGCCATGCCGGCGAACGTGACGCACAACTACTATCAGCTCCCGCTCGTGGTGCCTGCAGCGTTTCTGATCGCGTGCGGCATCGCACACTTGTGGCAGCGCCCGTGGAAAGGGCGCGTCGGCCTCGCCGTGCTCGGCCTGATCTTTTTGGCAAGCGCCCGGCACACGCTCTCGCGGCACTCGAAGCGCACAGAGGGGGGACTCTACCGGGAGAAGCAGGGCATGTACGAAGCCGTAACCATGCTGCGTGAACACGTACCCGAGGGGCAGCGCTTCATCGCTATCCCCGGACGACCCGAGCTGTTTTACAACTCCAACCGTCGTGGTTTCACAGGCAAGGACTTCAGCGTGCGCCGCGTTGAAAGCTGTGCAAAGCGGCTCGGCAGCCGGTTCGTGTACCTGATGCTGGACGCCGCGAACCGGAAACGCGCGCGACGTATCGTGCTGGAGCATCCAGAGTGGGCGCACAGACTGCAGGCGATCGCGCGAGGGCGGGAGTGGACCCTGTATCGCTACGAGAACGCAATCTGAGCGCCGGCCCAATCCTAACTAGTGCCCGTCCCGAAACTCCGGACCGAGCATGGCGCAGCGCCGCGGGGTCGGATGGCGTGTCGGCGAACCGAGGAAATGCAGCGCATGCGGTTGGAGATTGGGCAGGGTCGAGCGTGAGACGACGCGGCAGACGGCCCCGCGCCGCATGCCAGGCGACGGGAGTGAGTTTCGGGACGGGCACCAACTAATGCGCCATCGCGGGGAGCATCGCCTGCGCAGTGTGGCTTGCCCCGGAGGGCAACAGCGCTATTTCGAACAGCTCCTCCAGGTTGCTTACGCAGTGGAAGCGCAGCACGACTGGCCGCGTATCGGACGTGCCGCGACCGCCTCGTCGGGGAGGGCGCATCGCTCGAGGCGTACACCAACGAGCAACGTGCCGCAGACATACCGGTGGCGATGGAGGCGCTCGGGTTACGCGCAGTACCGCGTGTGGGGCGTGTCCGCGGGCGCTTTGTTGGCGCAACGATTGGTGCGGGGGCTACGCATGGGAAGCGCATCCGCTGGCTCCCCTCGCTGCGCTACGCGGGTTCAAACACCGCGGCGCCCGCTTGCCGAGAGGCCTCCAGATCGAGCACCAAACGTCCAGATCGCGGCACCCCCTGCCCGCTGGTCCACCTGGCTTTGCGCGTCTTGCCCTTGTGGACAAGATCGGAAGCTTGCCTTTGCGTCAGCTTGCGTCCAGCGAACTCGAACCAAAGCACGAACTCGCACCCGGAACGCCAGCGGTCACACCCCCAGCCGCGCTTGCCAGCGATGATGCGGCCCGTCTGGCAGCGAGGGCAAGCGACTCCCTCGAGTGCATGCGCGGTACGGGTAGACGTCGAGACCCGGTCCGGGGGTTCGGCGCGGCGTGGCTCCTTTGCCAGGGGCTCGGGGGCGGGCGCCGGCCCGCGCGCTCGGCCTGCCGCGGCGGGTGTGCCCACCGTGTCGGCGATCGCTCGCACGACCGCCTGAACATACTGCGAGATATCGCGCATGAAATTCTCGCGCCTCTCTTCGCCGCGGCAGATACGCGCGAGGCGTGCCTCCCACTGACCCGTGAGCTCAGGCGATGCCAGGCTCGTCACGGGCAACGCGTCGATCAGGGCGATGCCCGCGTCTGTGGCATGGAGCCTTTTGCCCTGCCGTTCGATGAATCCCCGCTTGAGCAAGGTCTCGATCGTGGCGGCTCGCGTGGCAGGCGTGCCCAGGCCGTTGTCCTTCATGGCGGCACGCAGCGCCTCGACCTCGACCAACCGCCCGGCGGTTTCCATCGCCAGCAGCAGCGCGCCCTCGGTCAGCCGCGCAGGAGGGCGGGTCCTTTTGGCCAGGATCTTGTAGCTCGCCGAGAGCAGCTCGCCTTTGCCCAGCTTGGGCAGTGTGGGTGCGGCGGGACTGCCGGCGTCGCCGGCGTCGTGCTCGCCAATGCCCGCCACCTGCTGCCAACCCGCAACCAGCCGCATGCGTCCGAACGCTCGAAAACGGTCGGGTGGGGCCGGAGGCTCTTCGTGCATGGGCTCGCGCTCGCCGCTGTCTTTCGGCGACTGTGCAGCTGTAGGCGACTGTGCAGCTGCCTTTCCGGGCGTTTCCACGGCGCGGGCTCCGGCGGCTTTGCCCACGCGCACCCAGACCTCGGTCGTAGCGAATTCCGCATCCGGGTAGAACGCCCCGAGGAGGCGGCGTGCCACGAGATCGAAAACGCTACGCTCCGCGAGGCCGAAGCTCTCGAGCGAGGCGCTCTTGCCGGTCGGTACGATGGCGTGGTGGTCTGCGACCTTGCTGTCGTCAAACACGCGCCGGCCAGGCTTCGTGTCGACGTCCGGCCGCGATAGCAGCTCGGTCGCGAACTCACGATACTCGCCCATGCGCTCGAGTCCCCCAAAGAGCTTCGGCAGCTCCGCGCGCATGTCTTTTGGCAGGTAACGCGAGTCCGTGCGCGGGTAGGTCAACAGCTTGTGTTTCTCATACAGGACCTGGGCCGCCTTCAGTGTCGCTTCGGCGCTCAGTCCGTAGCGCCGGTTCGCCGTGCGCTGCAAGGAAGTCAGGTCGAACAGAAGCGGCGGTGGTTCCTTGTGGCGGCGTTGGATGAGTTCGTCGACCACCGGTCCGGTTTCGGCGTCGGGTTGGGTGTACCGCTCGCAGCGTGCGAGCAGCTGGCCCGCGAGCTCTTGTGTCGCGAGCCGCGTGCTGCCTTTGTGGCGCCACAGAGCATGGAGCGTCTTGCCGCCGGCCGTCTCGAATCTGCCCTGGATTTCCCAGTAGTCCCGGGGACGGAAGTCGCGAATCGCCTTTTCTCGATCGACGACCAACTTCAAGGTGGGGGTCTGCACTCGGCCAAGCGAGTAGACAGGGCTCTTGCCCCGGCCCGGGTGTGTGGGCGGACGGCGGCTGAGAGTGACGGCGCGTGTCGCGTTCAGGCCGACCAGCCAGTCGGCCTCGGAGCGGCAGCGGGCCGCGTGTGCAAGATGGTCGTATTCGGCGGCTGGCCGCAGTGTTGCGAAGCCCTTCCGGATCGCCTCGTCGGTCAGCGAAGAGATCCACAGTCGCCGCACCGGCAAACGGCATCCCGCGAGCTCGTAGGCATAACGAAAGATGAGCTCGCCTTCACGCCCCGCATCGCACGCGTTGATGACTTCGCTGAAGCGGCGATCTCGCATCAGTCTGCGCAGGGTCTGGTACTGTGTCTTGTTGCGCTCGACCGGCCGCAGCAAAAAGCGTGTTGGCAACATCGGCAGCGTGTCCATGCGCCAGTGCTTCCAGCGCGAGTCGTACGCGCTTGGTTCCTCCAGTTCCACGAGGTGGCCCACACACCACGTCACGGCGCGGTCCCTGCCCAGGATCCAGTTGCCCTGGCGCTGCCCGATCCCAAGAACGCGCGCGATGTCTCGCGCAACCGAGGGCTTTTCCGCGACGATCAGCTGCATCTATGGCAAACCTACACTTCCTTTGAGGGCGCGACACGCCACCGGCCCCATGTATCCACGCCCACGATTGTGTGGCGCGCGTCCGCCCCGACCAGCTGCGCCGGGGCCCGCGCCAAGCCAAGCCCCTTTTCCTGGACCGCGACAACGCCGCGGGCTAAGGGTCCCCAAGGACCCGCAATGACCCTGTCGGTCGGCATCGTCGGCCTGCCCAACGTGGGCAAGTCGACACTGTTCAATGCGCTGTCGGCCCAGCAGGCGGAGGCGGCGAACTACGCGTTCTGCACGATCGACCCCAACGTGGGGATCGTCACGGTTCCCGATCCCCGCTTCGACGCCCTGTGCGAGCGCGTGCGACCCCACAAGCGCATCGCGGCCACCGTCGCCTTCACGGATATCGCCGGGCTCGTGAAGGGCGCCTCCAAGGGCGAAGGCCGAGGCAACGCCTTTCTCTCGCACATCCGCGACTGCGATGCCATCGCACACGTGGTGCGCTGCTTTGACGATGCCGGCGTATTGCATGTGGACGGTCGCGTGGACCCCGTCGCCGACGTCGAGACGATCCACACCGAGCTCATGCTGCGCGATCTCGACACGGTGCGGCGCCGGCTCGAGCGCGCTCGCAAGCTGTCCAAGGGCCAGGACCCCGTGGAGCGCCAGGCTTGTGCGGTCTGCGAGCAGCTGGCGAGCGCGCTCGATCGGGGCCTCAGGGCGGCACTCGTTCCTGTCAAGGAGGGCGGCGAGGCGCGCATCGTGCGCGAGCTGTGCTTGCTGACCGCAAAGCCGCTTTTCTACATAGCGAACGTATCCGAAAAGCAGCTCGCGCACCAAGCGCGCGATCCGCTGCTGGCCCGCCTGCGCCAGGTCGCCGGCCGCGAGGGCGCACCGCTGAACGTCATCTGTGCGGCCGTGGAAGCGGAGATCATGCAGCTGCCCCCAGCAGAGCGGCCGGAGTTTCTGGCGTCGCTGGGGCTCGAGGAACCGAGCCTCGACGAGGTCATCCGCACCGGCTACCGGATGCTCGACCTGATCACGTTCTTTACCGCCGGTCCCAAGGAGGTTCGTGCGTGGACGATCAAGGCCGGCAGCAAGGCACCGCAAGCCGCGGGCAGGATCCACTCCGATTTCGAGCGCGGCTTCATCCGCGCCGAAGTGATCGCCTGGCGGGATCTCGTCGAGCTAGGAAGCGAGGCCGCCTGCCGCAGCGCGGGCAAGCTCGGCGTCGAGGGCAAGGACTACAGGGTCCGCGATGGCGACGTGATCCACTTCCGTTTCAACGTGTAGGCGCCGCTCCCACCCGATCGCCCACAGGCAGGTCGCAGCTGCCGGCGCATCGTAGTATAGTACTCGGTGAGCGGCAGATGGGCAGATGCCCCGGGCTGGTCCGAATTCCGATCTGGAATCTTGCCGCTGCGTCGAGGGAGCGCGCAGCGCTCCCCCACCTATGAACGCCCTGCTGGGAGGCCCTTCGCGGTCCGTAAGCGCAGGGCGCCGGCACAAAGCCGGGGGAGGAAAGCGTATATGGACTGTACCTGTATTGACGGCCCCTTGCAGGAGGGGTGGTCGCGCTAACCCCGACTGCTGGAGGCCAACAGAGCGGCGGACCATCTCGGTGGTTCGCCGCTCGCCCTAAGCGGCGCGGCTCGAGTCCCTGTAGCGACTCGCCTGGCGGTCGCCCGGATTGAGCTGCAGAATCATGTTCGAAACGGTCCGTGCTCTGCCGGTCGCCCCGCTGCGCCGGTAGCTGAACAGCGCCTGGTTGAGTGCGTGCAGGGCGCAGTCCTGGCTGCCCGCGCGCAACAGCATGCCGGCCAACCTCACCCACGAGGGACCGTCCCCGCACAGGGCGACTCGCTCGCGCAGGGCTACCACGGCCTTGCGGATCCGTCCCTTGCGCGCGTGGCGGTAGGCGCGCCGCGTAAGCGCTCGTACACGAAGCGGTCTTGCTACGTCCATGTCGGTATGCCCCACGTCAAGCCTCCAAGCTCGTGCCTGAGCAAGCGCGATTCGACTGCGCACGGCGACTCATGCAGATTGACCTCATCCAAAGACTTCGCCCGCCCAGCTACCGGCACGTGCCGGTCGGTGCGTGCTATTCGGGTCATGCAAACTCGGGGCCAGTCCGTGCAAACCCGGAGCCGTTCCGCAGCAGCCCGCGCCCCAAACGTCAAGTGTCGCTCACGGGGCGATAGTTCCAAACAAAGTGCTTCGTGCGTTGTAGGATGAGGTCGCAGAGCAGCCTTCAGCCGAAACCTGACAAAAAGTGTCAAGTCGGCGAGGCATGCTGTGCCAGAAACGTCACGCCTGGTCCTGGTCGTTCCCGAGCTGCGCCAGTGCGAAGTGTGTCATGAGCACGCAGCACATCCTGAGCCGCCGGCTAGGCCTCTTCGATTCCGCCATGATGATGGTGGGCATCGTGATCGGATCCGGCATCTTCTTGACCACGGGTATCATGGCGCAGAGCGTGCCATCGGCAGGGTTGATCCTGCTGGCGTGGCTGACCGGCGGCGTGCTCACGCTCTGCGGTGCGCTCACCCTGGCCGAGCTCGGCGCCGCAATGCCCGAAGTCGGAGGCCTGTACGTCTACCTCCGCGAGGCATACGGGCACCTGTACGGGTTTCTCTTCGGCTGGGTCTTGTTCCTCGTGTCGATGGGCGGCTCGATCGCGGCGCTGGCCGTGGGTTTCGCGAGCTACCTGGGCTACTTCGTACCGTGGGTGTCGAGCGAGCAGCTCGTGTTCGGATCGGTATCCACGGTGCAGCTCATGGCGCTGCTGGTGGTGGTGGGGCTGTCTGCGATCAACTTCGTTGGAGTAGGCCCTGGCAAGACGCTGCAGAATCTCTTCACCGTGGCCAAGATCGGCGCGATCCTGGCGTTCGGTGCCCTGGCCTGGACGGCCGAGCCAACCGCTCGGCCCGACCTTGCTCTAGCACCGGCGGGGGCTGATCTGCTCGCTCTGGTGTCGGGCTTCGGGGTAGCCCTGGTGGCCGTATCCTGGGCTTTCGATGGCTGGCACAACGTCACCTACATCGCAGGCGAGATCAAAAACCCGGGCAAGAACCTGCCGCTCGTGCTCGTGGGTGGAACGCTGCTCATCACGTCGCTCTACCTGCTGGTGAACTACGTGTACGTCGTCGCCCTGCCTGTGCAGCAAATGGCGGGCGTGGTGCGCATTGCCGAGCGCGCCTCGGGAGCGCTGCAGGGCAGCGGCGCCGCCGGGCTCATATCCGCCATGGTCCTGGTTTCCAGCTTCGGAGCCCTGAACGGAACCATCTTTGCCGCGCCTCGCGTGTACTACGCCATGGCCCGGGACGGCGTGTTCTTTCGCAAGGTCGCAGAGATTCATCCGCGCTTCCGAACGCCCGCGTTCGCCATCGCGCTGCAAGCAGCCTGGGCCAGCCTGCTCACCTTGACGGGCAGCTACGAGCAGCTGTTCACCTACGTCGTGTTCGTTACTTTCATCTTTTGGATCTCCACGACCGCGTCGGTGTTCGCGCTGCGGCGCAAGCGGCCCGATCTTGCGCGACCCTACAAGACTTGGGGCTACCCCATCGTGCCGCTCGTGTTCATCACGGCCATTGCGCTCGTGCTCGTCAACACCCTGATCGCCAAGCCCGTCGAGTCGCTCGCGGGCCTGGGCATCACGCTTGCCGGCATTCCCGCGTACCATTTCTGGCGACGCAGCCAGTCGGGCAGCGCGACTTCGATGTAAGGCTCATTCCGGTTTCCAGCGCCGCTCCCGCTTCCTGTCCGACGCGCGCTTCTTGTCGTCGAGGCGCCTGGCCTTGGCCGCTCGCGAAGGCTTGGTCGCGATCCGTTTTCGTGGCGCCGGCAGGGCCTGCGCAACGAAGTGGCGGATCTTGCTGCACGCGTCCTCGAGGTTGGCGGACTGCGAGCGCGTGCGTTGACTCACGGCGATCAGCCGACCCTGCCGGTCCACGCGGTTGCGCGCCGCCGCTAGCAGCCGGGCTCGCTGCGCATCCGACAAGCCCTGGATGGCACGGAGATCGACACGCAGCTCAACCTTGGAAGCGACCTTGTTGACGTGCTGGCCGCCGGGACCGCTCGAGCGCACCGCCGCTCGCCGAATGGCCTCTCCGGGAATCAGAACGCGACGATTGACGCGAATGGGTTGCATCGTAGCCGCTCCCTACAACCGCAAGCGCAGCTCCCGGGCAGTGGCTGGAGCGGCGCCTGGTTTCAGGCGCAGGTGCAGCCGCAGCAGATCGAGGTCGCTGGGCGTGTCCACGTCATACCAGGGTGCGAGCAAGGCGACCTCGAGGCCTGCCTTGGTGCAGACCCGGACGGTGTCGCGCAAGGTGTGAGGGCTCGACCAGCGTACCGGCCCCAGGCTCGGGAGGGCGTGCCGAGCTCCGATCACGTAGTAGCCGCCGTCGAGACAAGGGCCGAGAACAACAGGGGCACGGCACAGCGCGTCTCGGGCCGCCCGCAGGTAGGACCGGGGCAAGGTGGGGGCGTCGCTGCCTACGATGAGCACGTGCTCGTGGTGGGAGAGCGCCCTGCGAAACGCCGCGTCGAGCTTCGCGCCCAGATCACCCGGCCCCTGCGCCAGGGTGCGCACCTCGTGGCGGCGCTGCAGCGCAGCAAGGCTGGCATGCTCTGGCTCACCTGCGACACACAGTGTCACCTCGAACCCGGGTTGGCAGCTGGTGCGTAGGGTATCGTGCAAGAAGGCGGCGTACAGGCGGGCCGCGCCATCGGCTCCGAGCCGCGGGGTCAGGCGGGTCTTGGCGTGCCCCGTGATCGGGGGCCGGACGAAGACCCACAGCGCCGTGCTCATGATACCCGTGCTCATGTACGCGGCCGTGTCGAGCGGCCTGCATGGCGAGCTACCACCCACAGGATTTTCGCTCCAGCCGCAAGGCTCCCTCGCACGGTGCCGCTGATCTTCGAAGTGCCGATGCGCTTGCGGTACGAAACCGGGACCTCCAGCACACGCAGCCCAAGACGTGCGGCCTTGGCCTGCATCTCCACCGTCCAACCGAAGTCGCGGTCGCGCATCTCGAGCCGCTCCAGGGCCTGCCAGCGAACGGCACGAAACGGCCCAAGGTCTGTGTAGCGCACCCCATAAAGCCAGCGCATCGCCAAACAGGCCACCCGATTGCCTGCACGCTGGTGGGGAGACAGCGCGCCCGCCTCGCACCGTCCGAGGGTGCGCGAGCCGATCACCAGGTCCGCCTCGCCTGCTTCGATAGGAGCCACGAGCCGCGGCATCTCGCCCGGGTCATCGCTGCGATCGGCATCCAGGAATGCGACCACATCCGGCGGATCGCGGCGCAGCCGCGCCAGGGCCTTCAAGCAGGCCGACCCGTACCCTCGCCGAGCTTCCCGCACCACTTGGGCTCCCCCCTCTTGCGCCACCGCGGCCGTGCGGTCGCTCGATCCATTGTCCGCGACCACGACCCGCCGCACGAACCCTGGCATCTCCGCCAGCACCGACGGCAGAGCAGCCTCCTCGTTCAGCGCCGGAATCACCACGTCCAGGCGCAGGTCCGATCCTGCGGTCGCTCCCCCCGAGCTGCCTGCCTCGGTCATTGACTTGCCCTAGGCCTTCAAGAATCCCACGGGATCACGGCCCCGCAAATCGTCCTGAAGACATTCTCTAGCCGGAAACTGGAGTTTTTTGGCTAGCGGTTGACGCGGGCCGGGCCGGCAGACACCTTGGGCGGCATGCAACGCCCCGGCATGCAACGCGCCGTGCACTTCGTGAGCCTGGGCTGCCCGAAGAACCGCGTGGATACCGAGGTCATGCTCGGGGCAAGCGAGCATGCCGGCTTCCGCCGCATCGCCGCAGCCGAGCGGGCCGAGGTCATCGTGGTCAACACGTGCGGCTTCATCGAGGCCGCCAAGCAGGAGTCCATCGACACGATCCTCGAGCTCAGCCGGCACAAGCAAGAGGGCGCCTGCCGCAAGCTCGTGGTGGCCGGCTGCTTGGCGCAACGCTACCCGCGTGAGCTGGCCGAGCAGCTGCCTGAGGTCGACCACTTCCTCGGAACGGCGGACCTGCTCAGGCTGCCGGAGATCCTGGCCAGCTCGGACGCGAAGGCGGCGGGGCGCGTGCTGGTGGGAAACCCGGCCGATTACTTGCCGCGCGCGAACGACCCTCGCACGCTGTCCGGGCCCGCCCATAGCGCCTACGTCAAGATCGCGGAAGGCTGCTCGCGCCGCTGCAGCTTCTGCGCGATTCCCAGTTTCCGCGGCCGCCAGCGCTCGCGCCCCATCCGGGACCTGATGCGCGAGTGCGAACGGTTGCTGTCGCGAGGCGTGGTGGAGCTGAACCTGGTGAGCCAAGACACCGTCAGGTACGGGCGCGACCTGGCGAGCGGCGACAACCTCACGCGCCTGGTGGCCGCGCTGGCGGAGCTGCCGGGCCTACACTGGTTGCGGCTGTTCTACCTGTACCCCGAACGACTGGACAGGGGCCTGCTCGAGCTGCTCGGCCACCATCCCAAGGTGGTGCCCTACCTCGACATGCCGCTGCAGCATGCCTCGGATCGCATGCTGCGCCGAATGCGGCGGGGCCACGGCGGGACCCGGCTGCGCCGACTCATCGAGCGTGTGCGGCGCGAGGTGCCCGGTGCGACCCTGCGCAGCGCATTCATCGTGGGTCATCCGGGTGAATCCGAGGCCGACTTCGCGCAGCTCGAGGGTTTCGTCCGGTGGGCCGAGCTCGACCACCTGGGCGTGTTCTTGTACTCGGCCGAGGAAGGAACGCCGAGCGCCTCTCAGGCCGAGGCGGTTGCCCCCGAGCTGGCGCAGGAGCGTCAGCGCAGGTTGCTTTCGCTGCAGCGGAGCATCAGCCGCAGAAAGCTACGCGCCCTGGTAGGCAGGACCCTGCAGGTTCTGGTCGATGGCGTCAGCCCCGAAAGCGAATGGGTCCTCGAGGGGCGCCACCCGGGCCAGGCCCCGGAGGTCGACGGCATGCTGGTCTTGGTCAACGGAACCGCGCGTTCGGGCGAGCTCCGCGAGGCGCGGGTCACGGCATCGGGCGACTACGATCTGGTGGCCGACCTGATCGCCGAAGACGGCAGCAAACCCGCCCGGCCCCCAGGCCCCCGCGGCAGCCTGCACCTGCCCATCGTCCACTAGCCGCAAGGACGAAAGCGGCTATGGCGCCATGCTGGACAGGAACACCCCGCTTCCTGTTCAGCATGGAGGCCAGAGCCAGCGCGCCCGCAGAAAAAACCGCAGCAATAGCAGCGCTATTTCGAGGACTTTTTTCGAGGACGAAAGCGGCTATGGCGCCATGCTGGACAGGAAGCTCAGAGCTGGGCGGGCCCTGACCTTAACCGATCACCAATGAAAGCCCCTATCGGCGCGATCATGACCCCTAGCAGCGAGCCCACGATGTACGCGAGCAGCGAGGGTTGGAAGCCGGGCGGGGTGATCGCCACCAGGTAGGCGACGGTAGGCACGGCGAGGAAGAGCACGCCTACCGCGGGTTCGATGAAGTTCTTTCGCGGCGAAATAAGCCCAACAGCAACCCCGCCGAGGAACCAGATGAACAGGGAGACGAACAACCCGGCCAGGCCCTGAGGGTCGAAGGTCGCAACCACGCGTGGAAGGCCCACCAGCACGGCTCCTTGCACGACTACGTAGAAGAAGCAGGCCGCCAGCGCCCACTTCCACTCAAACCCCTCCTGCTGCTGGCGCCGCTGCTGGACCTCGGCTTCCGTGTACAGGCCCGACACGCGCTCGATGCGCGCACCGCAGGCGCCGCAGCGACTGGAATCCGGGGCGTTCTTGAACCCGCACATGGGGCAAGTCACTTCTCGTTGAACCGCCATGTTCTCCTCCAGCCGCCTTCAGCGCCGATTCGGAACGAGTCAAACGGCCGGGCCAGCTGTCTCTTTATTGTCGGCGCTTGTGTTCCACAAGGCAACAACGCTGCGGAGTCTTGGCCGAAGGTGAACCGTGGGCGTTACGTCCGAGCCGGGCGGCGCGGCTGGACCGCGTTTCCGGGTTGACGGACGCGACGGGTTGGCTAACTTGCGCAGCCCGGAGACGATGGTGGCGCGCTTTATCGACGAGCTCAAGCGCACACATGCGTGCGGAGAGCTGAGAGCGGACGACATGGGCCAAGAGGTCGTGCTCTTCGGCTGGGTCCACAGCCGCCGCGATCACGGCGGATGCATCTTCATCGACCTGCGCGACCGTACAGGTGTGACGCAGTTGGTGTTCGACCCTTCGGTGCATTCGCGCGCATTCGAGCTTGCCGATCGGTCACGGCCCGAGTGGGTGCTCGGCGCCCGGGGACGCGTACGCGACCGCGGCCAGATGCGCAACCCACGCCTGCCTACCGGTGCCGTCGAGGTGGTGGTGCTCGAAGCGGTCGTGTTCAACCGCTCCAAGACGCCGCCGTTCCCCATGGAAGACGGCATCGACACCAACGAAGACAAGCGCCTCGAGTACCGCTTCCTGGATCTGCGTCGGCCCGAGCTGCAGCGATCGCTCGTCACGCGCCACAAGATCTGCCGCGCCGCACGCGACCACTTCGGCGATGAAGGATTCATCGAAATCGAGACGCCCGTCATGCTCAAGTATACGCCCGGCGGGGCCCGCAACTTCCTGGTGCCGTCGAGATTGCACCCGGGTAGCTTCTACGCGCTCGCAGAAAGCCCCCAACTGTTCAAGCAGCTTCTGATGGTATCGGGTTACGAGCGCTACTTTCAGATCGTCAAGTGCTTCCGCGACGAGGATCTGCGCCTGGATCGGCAGCCCGAGTTCACCCAAATCGACGTCGAGATGAGCTTCGTGAACGAGGACGACATCTTCGGCGCCGTCGAAGGCTTGATGCTGCGCATCTTCCGCGAGGTGCTCGATATCGACCTGACGCAACGCTACCCCGAGGGCCGCTTTCCTCGCATGGATTTCGCCGAAGCGATGACGCGCTTCGGCAACGACAAACCCGATCTACGTTTCGCCCTGGAGCACACCGATCTGACGGATCTCGTCATCGAGCACGGAGGCGGTGGCGTGTCGTTCTTCGAACCGATCGCAGG
>JAKSBK010000605.1 GCA_022361155.1 Pseudomonadota bacterium | reverse complement strand
TTGGCATCGACAGGGCGCTTGGCATCGACAGGGCGCTTGGCATCGACAGGGCGCTTGGCATCGACAGGGCGCTTGGCATCGACAGGGCGCTTGGCATCGACAGGGCGCTCCCCTTCGCTCGAGGAATCGCCTCTCCTTCGATGTAGCTTGAACGATATGACCTTGGGTTCGCTTCGTGGAATCCTGAGACGGGAGGAGTGGGAGCTGTAGCCCTCCTTGGTTGCACGGAGCCTCCAGTCGCCGCCGGCCAGATCCACCTTCGCGCGCAGCGGCGTCGTGCCCAGCTCTCGCTGTTCCGAGCCACGCGTGATGACCACGAGTGCTCCCGGCGGTTTGGATTCGATCGCCACCACAGTGGATAGGGGGGGCAGCTGAAACCGATGCTCTCCGATGAAGCGCAGTACTTCGCCTTCCTTCAACTCCACCGGATATACAACCGGACTGTGCTTGGGGTGCTCGATGCGCACCAGGTGCTTGCCGGGTGCGATTCCGGTCTCGACGAGAGGCGTGCGCATGGCCAGCTCGTGGCCATCTATGAGCACTTTGGCGTCCCGAGGATCCGAGTCGATCTCGATCCCCGTTTCGGCCTTGATCAACTCGACCGGCACCCACAGCGTGCCGTACCGCGGCACGTCAACGGTCTGCCTCCAGGTCCGGTAGCCGGCACGTCGGACCTCCAGTTTGTGAGGCCCTGGCGACACGTCCGGTACGTCGAATGGACTGCTGCCTTGAATGGGCTCGCCATCGAGCAGCACCTGGCACTCCTTGGGCTCGGTGGTCAACCTGATCGTCGCGCCTTCAACCCGCGTGGTGAGCAGGAACGCGACAGCCGCTACCAGAGCCAACCCGGCCGCCACGAGAGCGAACACTCCCTTACGCGGGCCAGCGCTTTGGCTGGGCACGGGCAATGCGCCCCCGAACGGAATGGAACTGCCTTGTAGTCTCGGCCCGGTGCCTGTCCCCTCGGCTCGGGACACCGATGGTGACGCGGAGGAGTCGCTGCCGGACGAGGCGTACGGCGCCGGCCCCGACGCGATCGCCGCTTGCAGGTCCTCGGGCCGATCGTAGATCTGGGTACTGAGCTCTTCTTCGTCCCAGTCCATGTCGAGCCCGACCGGTCCATCTCCGCTGCCGTTGGTCGGAGGCTGCTGGGGCCCTGAGCCGGTCCCGTGCTCGCTGCCGTCCGAGGCCGGTGCGACAGGCGGCGTTGGCGCCGGAGGTAGCGGGGCGCCCTCGGCAGGAGCTGCCGGCGACCGGTCCGAGGATCGGGCCGATGCTGGCGGCGGCGGTTGAGTGGGTCCCGCCCGTTGTTCTGCGCCCAGCGGCTGCGAAGCGCCCATCGCCTGCGAAGAAGGGGCCGCAGCGGGCGGCGCAACCCCGAGCAGCGTCGACTTCCTACGTGGGGCTGCTGGCGCGGGTCCTGCAGAAGGCGGCGCAGCCGGAAGCGATGCCCCTGGTGTAGAACCGGTGCCTGGCGCGGGAGCCAAATCGTCGAAGATCTGGAGATCGTGCGCCGCATCAGCCTGCGAAGCGACCTCCGTTTCCTTCGCGATGTCATCGGCAAACGCCGTGCGCATGAACGCGCTCAGGTCCTTGCGACCAAAACGCACCTTGGTGGAGCGATCGAACTGCTGCAAGTCCTCAAACATCTCCGAGGCCCTCTGGTAGCGGTCTTCACGATCGCGAGCCAGAGCCTTCAGGACGATGCGTTCGAGCTCCTCAGGGATATCGGGGTTGTAGCTGCTCGGGGGCAGGATATCGACGTTACGGATCTTCTCCAGCGTCGAGAAGTCGCTCTCGCCGACGAACAAGCGCTCGCTGGTCAAGACCTCGTAAAGGCAGATTCCCAGGCCGAAAATATCGCTGCGTTGATCGAGCTCCAGGCCCTGTACCTGCTCCGGCGACATGTAGCCGAACTTCCCCTTCAGAATACCGGCCTGCGTCTTGCCCGCCTTGCCCGCGGCCTTGGCAATCCCGAAGTCGATGATCTTCACGCCACCATCGTACGAAATCAGCACGTTCTGGGGCGAAACGTCGCGGTGTACCACGTTGAGCGGACGGCCCGCGGCGCTCTTCTTGGTGTGGGCGTAGTCCATGCCCTCGCAGACCTTCGAAAGGACGTAGACGCATAGCGGGATCGGTAGGCGCTCTCCCTGCGACCGTGCGCGGTTGAAGAAAGCGCGCAGGTCCTTGCCGTGCACGAACTCCATCGCGATGTAGTAGCTGTCGTTGACCTTACCAAGGTCGAAGGTCTGAGCGATGTTGTCGTGTTGTAGCTGCTCTGCGATCTTGGCCTCGTCGATGAACATCGTGATGAACTCATCGTCCTCCGCGATGTTGGGCAAGATGCGCTTGACGGCCAGCAGTCGCTCAAACCCCTCCACCCCGGTGGCCTTGGCCTTGAACACCTCGGCCATACCGCCAACGTTGATTCGCTCAAGCAGAAAATACTTGCCGAAGGGGATGAGGTTGCTCACTTCAAACTCATATGTTGCCAGAACCCCCCGCATCCGGCACGCCAACGGAGATCATCCGGCACGTAAACCGCAAGCGGGCACAACCAACCGCCTCTCGGGCGACGCAGTCTACATCGGGCAATGCCTCGGTCAAGCGACAGTGTGTGTGAAATCCCTGCTCTCACTTACATTGCAAGCAAATGTCGCATGAACCGCTCCCTGACTCTTGGGCGTCCGGTCAACACGGGTGGGCCGGATCGGCCTCGCGGCGACCGGCGGGCAAGGCGCGCCGCGGCGCGCGTACTCTCTGTACCTAAGGGCCCGCGGAAGAATGACTCATCCATCTCACCGGTTCCGACCACCGCTGGCTATATTGCGCCTCCTCGAAATATCCCCAATATTCCTCGTCGTTGCGCCTTGCCAACGGCGCCCGGCCCTCGGCGATACAGACGAGTTATTCTCCCGCGGGTCCTAAAGGTGGCGCAACATCGCCGGGCGGGATGGATCGGAGTCGAAATGAAGAAGCTGTTTTGACCCGCCGCCTTGGGCTTGTCTCGATTGCCTTCCTTGCTGCACTCGCGACTGTTCCGGTGCCGGCTCACGCGCAGTCGGCCGTCTCGACGAAACCGGCCGCCAGTGCTCGCAGAAGTGAGTTGGCCCGGCTGGCACTGCGCCTGCGCTCGGCTGACGTTGCGGGGCAGAAGCAAGCCGTTGACCAGCTGTGCAGACTCGGTCGCGCTTCCGAGCCGGTCCGCGTGCTTGACGCCTTTGTGCGCGAGGGCCAGTCGGACGAGCTGACCGATCACGTGCTTGACGCGCTGGGCCGCATCGGGCGTGTCGAAGCCATACCGGTCTTGAGCCTGTTCGCCCAGCATCGCCGCACCGCTGCGCGGCGACGCGCCTATGCTGCGTTGGGTCGCATCCGGCAGGGTCGCGTCCGGCAGGGTCGCGCTCGATACGGCGGCGTGGTTCCGTTGCTGCTTCAGGGGCTGCGTGACAGCGATCCGGGTGTGCGCACCGCAGCTGCGCTTGCTCTCGCCGAACGGGATGCGAGCGGTCATGTGGGCACCCTTTTCGTGGCTTTGGAGCGCGGCGTTTTTGCAGCAAGCAAAGCGATCGGCAGGCTCGGAGACGCGGCAAGCGTCGAGCGCTTCACCCGCTACACAGGACGGATACCCCTGCGTGCCGTGCTCGCCGGCTACGAGCAATACCTGGCGCGTTCCGACCTCGACGACCAAGCCAAGTTAAGCATCGTCGCAGCGCTTCGCGAGCTAGCGACGCCAACAGCACGGACCTTTCTACAATCGCAGCTATCGAGGCTCCCCCGCGTCGGACATCCGAGGCTCAAAGCGGCAATGGGGTCTGCTATCCGTCGCATTCGGAAGACGCCGCTTCGAACAGGAGTCAAGCCGCCATGAAGACTATCTGGGGCGGGGGCCGCAGTCTCCACGTCAACGCCGTCGCTGCCACCTTTCTGTGCTGCGCGGGTTGCGCCCCGGTGGTGCCCACGGCGTTCGACACCAAATTCCCCGACAACAGGCCGGCTCACACGGCAGCGGTATCGGCCATGCTGGCGGCGCGCCCAACCGCAAGCCCCGCTCGAAGCAACCTCGGTGCCTCGTTGATCGTTGCTGTCACCCAAGGCAGGCCCCAAAGGGTTCTGGCGTTCGACGTCAGGCAGGATCGCGTGCTGTGGCGCGTTCGGCAGCGAGCTCGAGGTACGCCCGTGATCTTGGCCGACCTCGTACTCGTGCCCGGCAGCGACTGGATCGTTGCACGCGAGTTGCTGAGCGGGCGTGAACGTTGGCGAGTCCCGAGTCTGGGGCAAAGCCCTGTTGGCGCGCAGGCTGATGGGGATCGGGTCTTCATCGTGAGTCGTAAGGACACTGCTGGCCGGCGCCTTGGCATCCTTCGCTGTCTGAGCGCGCGTACAGGTGCAACGCTCTGGCGCCACGATGTCCCGGGAGCTCTCGGCCGACCCGCGGCCAGCTCGGGGCTCGTTTTCGTTCCGTGGAACCAGCAAAGCCTCGTGGTGCTCGAAGCGGCGACCGGCAAAGAGCGCGCTCGGATCCGCAGTACCGACGACACGATTTCTTGGGTAGAGGCCACGCCCGCCGGTGTGTTCTACGGCACAAAGGTCGCCTACCTCTGGAGCGACCGATCCCACGGCGGGACCCGAGATCGAAGCACGTACCGATCGTTCGACTTTGGACCGCTGCCCGCACGGCCCCGGCTCCGCAACGGTGGATCCGACGCCTGGGATGACGCGGGTCCCAGGGCCGAGCACATCGCCCTGCGCTTCCGCTTCGCAAGTCAACCGGAACAACCCGTCGGCCTCGCCGGCGGCCGGGCATACTTCGTCTTTTATCGCTATGTCTTTGCTCTCGGGGACTCCGGGCAGCTCGAGTGGGCGGCAGTGCTCGAGCACGACGCCATCTCGTCTCAGGCCACTGCCGCCGGTCTGGCGGTCATGGACAAGCAAGGCGGCTTCCTGTTGCTTGACCACGCCAGCGGGCGGATCCTGTGGCGTGCCAGCGCCGCAGTAGCGCTCGTGGCAGCGACCATGGACGTGGCTCAGGGGCTGCCTTTGCGCGAAACGCCACGCGCTGGCGGAAGCGGAACCGGGCAGCCATGCGAAACAGAGCCGTCGCTGCGGGCAGCGCTGACCGCCATCGCGTTCGACCGGGACAACCGTCTCGTATTGGCGCGGGCGTATGCCGTCGAGCAGCTCGCGTTGCTGCAGATACCGGAAGTGACGCAAGACTTGTTGGAGCTCTTCGCACAGCCCACGACGCCTCGCTTCCTGCGCGAGCAGATCGTTGAGACGCTTGGCGAGCGCTCCGTGGGCCAGCACTACCTGGTGGAAGCTCTGCGGTCGCACTTCGATTTCTTGCGGGGCTCCCGGTCGCCGCCGCTGGCGCTGATCGCGCCGGTGCTCGCCAGACGAAGCGTGCGGAATGCCGTGCCGGCGCTCGTGCGCCACCTCCTGGACCACGAAACGAAACTCGAAGATCTCGAACCGCTGGCGACAGCTGTCGTGGCCTTGGGTTCACCCGTGGTGGTTCCGGCCCTGGCCCAATTCGTCCGACTCTACCATGCGGACAGCTCCTTCCAGTCAACTCCTCAGGCCCTGATCATCGCCATTTCGGGCTTGCTCAAACACGGCGGCGTGGAAGGGCGAGCGCTTGTGGAGGCGCTATCGCGGCGTCGCGACGCGCTACCTGCGATCGTGATCGCGGCCCGAGAGCGTCTTGCGCAGCCGGGAACGAGCGAGCTTGCACGCGAGTCGAAACGGCGAGACGAGCCGACGCGCGTCGCAGCGCTTTCGCAGGCACAGATCCGAGCCCAGTTTGCGCCGCATGTCGATGCCGTGCGTCGCTGCTTGCGGCCTGAGATCGCTCGGGGACCGATGCTCACCGAGGTCCGCATCGCGTTCGTGATCGATCC
>JAKSBK010000604.1 GCA_022361155.1 Pseudomonadota bacterium | reverse complement strand
GTCGGCCGCCAGCATGTTCTGGTTGAGCAGGTAGCCAACCGCGAGATAGTCGGGATGGTCGCCGATCGTCATCATGGTGACGATCTCCTGGCCGTTCAGGAACAAGGTCAAGGGACGCTCGACCACGACCGCGGTCTCGATCGCGGTGCCGCGCTCGTCAACCCCGCGCACGCGCTCGGTCAGGCGCGGGTCCGCCGGATCGGGGCGCAATGCAAAGCCCTCCAGCGCCGCCGGGTCACCGGCCTTGGGCCGCGCCCGCCGCACCGTGCGCACCGGATCGCCTACGTCGTTCATCCCGCTCCGTCCACGCTGACAGTGTCCGAAACTATGCGCCGGCCCGCGGACCGCGGCAAGCACCCGCGCTAGCCATGTCCATATTCGAAATACGGTTATAGACGGCAAATTCTCCGGTAGATATGTAAATTATGCAGAAAATTGCATAAAATAGCGCATCAGCCGAGTCCGCGTGCCGGGAGGATGCATGGACGATTTCGCCGCCGCCTTCGGGCTCGCGTTCGAGATGCTGGTCACGTTCGATGCGGACCTGACCGAGATCGTCGGTCTGTCGCTCGAGGTCAGCCTGAGCGCCGTGGCTCTGGCCGCGTTGATCGGCCTGCCGCTCGGCGCGGCGGTGGCACTGTACCGCTTTCCGGGGCGCCTGGCGGTCTCGGCCCTGCTCAACGCGTTCATGGGCCTGCCGCCGGTGGTGGTCGGGCTGATCGTCTATCTGATGCTGTCGCGCGCCGGCCCGTTCGGCGTGTTCGGCCTCTTGT
Organism: Pseudomonadota bacterium; assembly: GCA_022361155.1. Lineage (NCBI taxonomy): Bacteria > Pseudomonadati > Pseudomonadota > Pseudomonadota bacterium. The sequence continues at coordinate 291 of JAKSBK010000604.1, read as the reverse complement.
TCACGCCGACGGCCATGATCATCGCCCAGTGCATCCTGGTCACGCCGATCGTCGCCGCGCTGACCGCGCAGACCGTCGCCGACCTGAACGAGGAGTACGACGAGCAGCTCCGCTCGCTCGCCGCCGGGCGGTTGCAGATCCTGGCCACCCTCCTGTGGGACGGCCGATTCAGCCTGCTGACCGCGATCCTGGCCGGGTTCGGCCGCGCCGTCGCCGAGGTCGGCGCGGTGATGATCGTCGGCGGCAACATCGACCACGTGACCCGGGTGATGACCACCGCCATCGCGCTCG
>JAKSBK010000603.1 GCA_022361155.1 Pseudomonadota bacterium | reverse complement strand
TTCGATTGGCCGCCCAGCTATCCGGTTACCGAAACCATTGAAAAACCTCCCCTACTTTTGCACCGGCATGTAGCTACGCCGTTTCAAGGTCATCCTCGCTTAAGGCGTGCGCTTGGCTTGCCTGAAGAGGGTGGCGCGGTAGTGGGAAAGCTCCGCGATCGAGTTGCGGATGTCGATGCGCGCATCGTGGGCCCCGGCCGTTTTCTTCGCGAACACGGCGTCGTCGCCGTACCAGAGCTGGGCGACGAGCTTGACGGCCGTCACGTCCAGCACGCGATAGCTCAGGTAGCCGTCGAGTCCAGGCATCCAGCGCTCCAGGAAGCGCTTATCGTATCCGACGCTGCTTCCACACAGTTTGGCGGGATAGACGCACCAGCCTGTTACCCTCTCGATCAGTTGCCGCTCGGCGGCGCGGAGGTCGACCTGCGATTCGGTCACGCGCCGCAGCAGGCCGCTGCTCTGGTGCATTTCGCGGACATAGGGTGTCATCGCGGCGAGGCTTTCCGGGGGCTGCCAGATGTCGCAAGCGTACTCTTCCAGCGTCTGCAGGTTGGCGTCGGTAACGACGAGCGCGGCCTGTAGGATCACGTCGCGGTTCGGGTCGAGACCCGTCATCTCCAGGTCCAGCCAGGCCAGGTGCGTGGGGTGTTGCTCGCGTAGCATCAGGCCAGCTCGATACGGGCGCCCTCGCGCGCCACCCACGCGCCGTCCCACAGGCGGCGAGCGTCCGCTTCCACTTGGTGCATGAACGCATCCTCGTGGTCGGGATCGTGATGAAAGATAGCGAGGTGCTTGACGTTTGCGGAGCGGCACAAGCGCACGCCCTCCTGCCAAGTGGAATGGCCCCAGGTTCGGTGGCGGGGGTATTCCTCGTCCGTGTAGGTGCTGTCGTAGATGACGAGGTCGGCTCCTTCGATGAGTCCGAGGACGTTCTGGTCTTGACGGTCGGCGTTGTGCTCCGTATCCGTAACATAACACAACGCCTTGCCGGCATGCTCGATGCGATAACCCGTGGCGCCGTCGGGGTGGTTCAACGGTGCCGTCCTGATGCGAAGCGAGCTTCCGAGCGCGAAGCTGTCGCCCGCTCGGAAGTCCTCGAAGTCGAGATCGGCCCGGAGATTGTCAAAGGGCACCGGGAACATGGGTGTCGTCATCTGGTCGGCCAGGATCTGCCTCACGCCGCCCCGGTCGCTCAGATGTCCCGCAAGGATCCGCAGCGAGCGATCGCGCCGATAGGCCGGTGTGAAGAAAGGAAAGCCGTTGATATGGTCCCAGTGGGTGTGACTTAGGAGCAGGCGAGCACGTCTCACGTCCTGGCGCAAGAAGCTGCGCCCCAGCTCACGAATGCCGGTGCCCGCGTCCAGGACCAGAAGCTCATCGCCGGCACGGACTTCCACACAGCTCGTGTTACCCCCAAAGGCCATGTGCCGCGGCGAGGGACAGGCAATGCTGCCCCGCACGCCCCAGAACCGCAACCAAAAGGCCATGGAGCTCAAGAATACCAGAGCCGGGGGTGCTGCGCGTACTGATAACCGTTCACTGCACTTGGGCTGGTCTGGTTCCTGCCAGCTCGAGAATGTGCCTGAAATGTGGCTCGCTCACGGGCTGCACCGAAAGGCGCATGCCTCGCTTCAGGACCAGCATGCCTTGTAGTGCGGGATCGTCTCGAAGCAGGTGCAGCGGCAGCAGCACGTCGAAACGCGCCGCAAAGGCTACGTCCACGCGATCCCAAGCGGGTTTGGACGATCGTGAGCGTCGATCGAAGTACTTGCTGCGCCTGTCGAATTGGGTGTCGTCCGGATAGGCTTCGCGACAGATCCGCATGAGCCCCGCGATACCAGGGGGCGTGGCATTGGAGTGGTAGAAGAACGCCAGGTCGCCGACGCGCATTGCGCGCATGTGGTTGCGCGCCTGGAAGTTGCGTACTCCCTCCCATTCGGCGGTACCGTCGCGTTGCAGGTCGTCGATCGAATACACGCTCGGCTCGCTCTTCATCAGCCAGTACTGCAGAGGATCGCCCACGGGGGAGGTTGTAGCAGCAGCTGCGGGCGCGGCACATCCGATATGGGATCAAACACGGCTGCCTGGATCGGCTGGGTCGAACGGTCCCGGATCGGCTGGGTCGGACGGCGCCGGGTCGGATGGTCCTGGATCAAGCGCGCTGGAGCGGGCGCTCGCGAGCAGCAATGTCAGGGGGGCTCAGGTAGGTCGGGCAGCTGCTCAGCCGCCGGCCGGTCGCGCCCGTAGCGCTCGAGGGGCAGGGTGCGGATGCCGGACATACCAAGTACGAATCCCAATACCGCGAGCGTCATGCCTGCGATGCGCGTGATCGATCGGGTGAGATTGGGCGTGGCGTGCTCGGCTAGTAGTGGCCCCCGATAGAGCATGAGCCAGGCGGCGGCGGCGAACGATAGCAGCGCGGCCCCCAGGACTTCGAGCCCTTGCGTACCGAGCGAGGCTGCCAGCGTGGCGGACGTAATCATGGCCGCTGGGCCCACGAACAGCGGGAAACAGAACGGCACCATCAGGTGGTTGGGGCCCAGTGTTCCGGAGGCCGGGAGCGTGTAGCGCATGCCCAGCATGCGAATACCGACCATGGACATGATCAAGCCGCCCAGTCCGGTTATGGTTCCCGCCCAGTCGCCCGCAAAGAGCCGGCCGAGCAGCACCCCCAGGAGCGCCGCGAAGCTCAGCACGAGCAGGATGCCCGCTGCTACGGCGTTGCAGGCTCGAATCCGCTGAGCCTTTGGGGACTCCCCCACGATGCCCTCGAAGAGCCGCACCTTGCTGAGCGGATCCGACACCGCCACAAGGGCGATGAGCGCATGGACGTAGGGTTCGATCGGCACGTCGAGCCCGCTACTCGTCGATCCGGCGCCGGGCCAATGCGCGTCCGGCGTGGCGGAGCTCCATGAGCATGGATTCCAGCGCCATCAGGGCGTTGGCGTTTCGATCCAGGTCCTCGCCCAGCTGCGCGATCAGCGCGACCCGGCTTGCCGCCTCGTGCGGAGCGACCTGTTCGGCACGTGCCCTTGCAGCCTGCCACTGCTTCGAGGGAGCCTCCGGCCGGCCTCCGAATCCGAGTCCGGCCCGGGCGACCTCCCGGTAGAATCGAGCCAGGGTCTCCAGAGCCAGCGATCGCTGTTCGTGCTGTGCCAGGCCGTAAGCCGCGTCAAGCTGCGCCGAAGGCTCTGTGGCCGAGATCGCAGCGTCGAGCTCGAGCGCCAACTCGACCAACTCCAAGGAGCGGCCCTCCTGGCTTAGCTCGATGGCGCGATCCGCGCGGCCGTCTGCTAACATGATCGCGGCTTCTAGCGTCTCGGCGGGCACGCCACGTTCGCGCAAGATGCCCGCCAGCACCCGATCGGGCAGGCGCCCAAAACGCACGCGTTGACAACGGGACCGGATCGTGGGCAGCAGGCGCTGCGGACGTGCGGACGTGAGAACGAAGTGAATGTTGGCCCTCGGTTCCTCCAGTGCCTTGAGCAGTGCGTTGGCTGCCTCGGGGTGTTGGGCGGGCAACGAGATGTCCGCCTGCGGGAACACGAGGAAGCTTGCGTGGGCTTCGAAGGGTGCGTACTGAATGTAGCTCTGTATCTCATCGCGGACGATCCGAACTGGCAGATTGCGGTTGCCTTCCGTGCGCGGTGGAAACACGCGCACATCGGGGTGGTTCCCGTGGGCGAGCTTGGCCAGCAACTCGGCTTGGTGCGAAGGCTGCGCGCCGGCGAGCAGTCTGGCGCTGGCAAGTGCCAGTGCGGTCTTGTGTTTTCCAACGCCATCGGGTCCTTCGAACAGGTAGGCCTGGGCCAGCGTATCGCGTTCGAGCGCTTTTTGAAGCGTGCGCACGGCTGCCTGCTGGGCGACGATATCGCCCAACGGATCCAGGGCTCCGGAGCGGCCTGCCGTCGAGGTCGTCACTCGTCCTCCGTTGGCGTTTGGCTTGGCTGCAGGTCCCGTGCTGGCGTGGCTTGCCCGCCGAAATCGAGCATGGCCAAGGAAACGCTTTCAAGGGCGTCGACAACTTCGTCGGGACCAAAGGCGTCCGGATCCACCAGGGCCTGCATGAGCAGGCCGTCAAGGAGGGCATGGAGCAGGCGGGCCAGCAGCTGCGGCGGCACTTTCGGCTTCAAGCCGATCTTGCCCAGCTGCTCGTGGAGATGGGCTTCGACTTGCTCTACCGCGAAGCGGTAATACTGGGAGAGCGGGGAACGCAGTTTGGAATCGTGCAGGCTCTGGGCCAGCAGGTCGGCAACCACCACAGCCTCATCGGTGCGCTGTGCACGTACCCGCCACAGCTCCTGCAGCGAGGAGCGCAAGGATTGAAGGGGGTTGTCGCCCTCGGTCCAGGCGGCCAGCGTGCCGCGGGCCACGGCATCGCAGGCTTCGCGCAGGACCACCGTCATGAGCGATTCCTTGGTGGGGAAGTGGTAATGCACCGCACCCTTGGACATGTCCGCTTCGTTGGCGATGTCCATCAGGCTGGTATGGGCGTACCCCTGGCGCGCGAGGACCCGGGTTGCCGCTGCGACGATGTGAGCCGAGCTCACAGCCGACTTCTTGTACTTCATTCTGGCGGGGCAAGGTGCCGGTGGACGGGGTCGGCGTCAAGCCCGCAGGGCCACCCCGGCCGCGGGCGAGCTCGCCTATTCGTGGTACTAATGTCCGCGCCATGGACCCTCGGCCAAGTGGCAGCACCTTGCCCCGTCTGGTGGAGATCATGCGGCGGCTGCTGGCACCTGGCGGCTGTCCCTGGGACCGTGCGCAGTCGCTGCAATCGTTGCGCTCGTACGTGATCGAAGAGGCCTACGAGGTCGTCGAGGCAGTCGAAGCTGGGCAGCCGGACCCGTTGTGCGAGGAACTGGGCGATCTCCTGCTCCAAATCGTGTTTCAAGCGGAGCTCGCGCGAGCACGACAGTGGTTCGGGATCGATGACGTGGTCAGCGGGATCTGCGACAAGCTGGTGCGCCGCCATCCGCACGTCTTCGGTGATGAGCACGTGGCGGACGCTGCCCAGGTAGTCGTCAACTGGGAGAGGATCAAGGCCGCGGAAAAGGCCGGGCGGGGCGTGCTGGACGGCGTTCCGAAGAACCTGCCCGCGTTGCTGGCGGCGCAACGCCTGGGCGAGAAGGCCGCGCGCCTTGGGTTGGACTGGCCGGAAGTGGCAGCGGTGCGGCGCAAGCTCGCGGAAGAGCTTTCGGAGCTCGACGCCGCCATTGCAGCGGGCGACCAGGCCAACGCGCTCGACGAGCTCGGCGATGTGTTGTTCACGCTTGCCAATCTGGGCCGAAAGCTCGGCCACGATCCGGAGCTCGCCTTGCGGGGTAGCCTGACCCGTTTCAGGGCCCGGGTCCGTTACGTCGAGGCGGCGTTGCGCACTCGCGGCAAGACGCCCGAAGGCGCATCGTCGGAGGAGCTCGACGCGCTATGGGCGGAAGCGAAACAGCGGACCGCTGACGAGTGACCGAGTTGCTGCGCTTCGCTAGCGCATCGCAGTCGGCGCGTTAAGCTAAGCATGTTCGTGCCTCGAAGCCGCGGTCCCGGCGGGTGACGGCTCTTTCGGGCGTTCGGCTCGGAGGCGACTGACCCATGCAAGCGAGCGCCTGCATTCGGAACCTCGTTGTTGGCCGGTGGTTGATGCTGGGCGTTTGGGCTGGCGTCTGTCTGACCGGCTGCGGTGGGTCGGCGTGGGCGCGTGGCTACCTGGTGCAGCCTGCGAGCGTCCCGGTACGCGCGTTCCCCAATGTGTGGGTGCTGCGAGGCGAGAGCATGCTCGAGGATCGAATCGCCGAGCGCTTCGCCGCGCATGTGGGGGCGAGCGGGCGTACGCGTGTCGAGATGATCTCGAGGCATCAATGGGAGGAGTCTCGTCGTGCCGGCAAGATGCGTCCGGCCACCGTGGTGGTAATGTTCAGGCTGGGCGTCGATGAGGAGATGCATAGCCGCTGGGCGACGCGGCCGGAGTCGATCTGCAACGCGTGGGGCTGCTACACGGTGCAGCGTTCGTACGTTTACGAGGTGCCAACGGTCACCGGCAAGCTCGTGCTCATCGTGTACGACGCCAAGTCGGGTCGGCGCCTGCAACGGCTGACGCTGCGAACGATGGGCAAGTCCACCAGCCGCCAGCGTGCTCGCGAGCACGTTGCAGACACGTTGGCTCGCCGCGCTCAAGCGCTGACCAGTCAACGCAAGCGCATGATCGAGGTCGAGCTGATCGACGTCGACCTGCCTCAGACCCGACGCGCGCTGGACCTCATGCGTGCGGGTCGATGGCTTCAGGGGCGCGAGGTACTCGAACAGCTCGAGCGCGGGGGGCGGCTGGTGTGGCTGCCTGCGGTCAAGCGTGCACGCGTATACTACAACTTGGGGCAAGCGCGTCGCTTCGGGCGCAGGCGAGCGGAAGACGAGCTGCACGGCTTGCGAACGGCCGAACAAGCGCTCCGACAAGCCCAGCGCCTCGACCCGCAGCCACGTTATGCTCGTGCGATTCACGCCCTGTCGCGCCAGGTGCAAAGCGCGCAGATCGTGCTGGACCAGCGAACAGCCGCGGAGCACAACTTCAGGCTAGAGAGCCAGCTCGCCCTGCCTTCACCCCCTCCTTCGTATCGTTAGGGCCTAGAGCCGGCTTTGGCCAAAGGCGACCGCGTCCTCGATCTGTCTGACGCCGAGGATGAGCATCAGCAGCCGGTCTACACCCAGCGCGTTGCCACCACTGGGCGGTACGCCTTCTTCCAGCGCGGCCAGGAATCGCTCGTCGATCGGATAGATCGCTGCGGCGCGTGCTTGTCGGGCCTTCAGCTCGCGCTCGAAACGGCGGCGTTGCTCCACGGAATCGACCAGCTCGCCATAGCCGTTACACAGCTCCACCCCGTCGACGTAGGCTTCGAAACGATCCGCGAAACGTGGATCTTCTGCGTCCAGCCGTGCCAGCGCCGCCATGCTTGCTGGATAATGGGTCACGAAAGTGGGCCGTCCTCGGCCGAGCTCGGGCTCGACTTTTTCCACCAGCAATCGAAAGAAGAGTTCCTCGTCGCGAGCCACGCTTTGCAGGTTTGCATCAGCGTAGCGACTAAAGGCTTCCGTCAAGGTCACGCGGTCCCACGGTGGGCTCACGTCCACCGGAGCACCGTGTCCTCGGATCGTATGCGACTGCAGCAATCGTTCGGCCAGCGCGGCCACGAGTCGCTCGGTGTCGCGCATGACGTCCCGGCTGCCAGCGAAGGTCCGGTACCATTCCAGGAGCGTGAACTCGGGCTGGTGCAGATGCCCTTGCTCGTGGCGCCGGAAGACCCGGCAGACTTGGTAGATTCGCGGTAGGCCGGCGGCAAGCAGGCGCTTCATCTGGAATTCGGGACTCGTGTGCAGCCAGCGAGTGGTGTCACCACCGACGACTTCAAAGGCTTCGATGTGCGGCTCGAGCCCTGGGCTTGACACGATCGCCGGCGTCTCCACTTCGACGAAGTCTTGGTCATCAAAGAAGAGCCGGATGCCACGCAGCAACCGGTGCCTGGCCTTGAGCATCTCGAGATGGTTGCCGTGCGACCCGGCAACGCGTCCTTGGCCCCAGTTCCACTCGCCGTCCGATGTGCCGGGACGAGCCGTGCTCGCCACGACTCGAATCTGCTCTGCCCGCATCACGCTACCGTTCCATAGCCCGTGCACGGTCACCCAGCAGCCGGCAGCTGGCAGAGCGTTCTTCGCTGCGACGCGAAGCGAAGATGTATCGTCGCGCAGCACGAACTCGCGCGCTTCGGCCAAGACGACTCGTCCCGACACGGTGACCCGTGCACCGGCGGGAAGGTCGTGGGTCTGTCGAGCACTAGCCCGCATCGATGCGGAGCCTCACCAAACTAACTCTCAACCGCGTTCCTGCTCAACCGCGTTCCTGCTCAATCGTCAGACTGGTGATATGAGTTGCCCGCTAATCGATGTTGCAGCTGGCGGCAGGAGGCGGCAGGAACTAGGGTCCATGCTTCTTGAGCGTGACGCGCTCGACATAGGCGCCGGAGCGGGTATCGACTTTTATGGTCTCTTCTTCGTTGACAAACAGCGGCACGTTGACCTGAAGCCCCGTCTCGAGCGTAGCCGGCTTGCTCACGCTGCCACTTGTGTCGCCTTTGAACCCGGGGTCGGTCCTCGAAACCTTGAGCTCAACGAAATTGGGCAACGTGACCCCGATCGGCTGCCCATCGAAGAGCAGTACCTGTGCCGTGAGGCCATCCACGAGGTAGTACCGGTTGTCGCCCAGCCGTTCGGCCGACAAGTGCAGCTGCTCGTAGCTCGTCGTATCCATGAACACGAAGTGGTCACCCTCTGCATACAGGTACTGCATCTGGCGTTCTTCCAGATCCGCCTTTTCTAGTTTCTCGCCAGATCGGTAGGTGCGCTCGATAACCGTTCCATTGAACATGTTCTTGAGCTTGGTGCGTGTGAAAGCCTGACCCTTGCCTGGCTTGACGAATTGGAACTCAACCACGGCGTAGGGAGTCCCGTCGATCTGGATTTTGAGACCCTTGCGTATGTCGGAGGTGTCGTACATGTCGAGCGGCTCCACTAAACACTATCAGCCTGCGAATCGGCCCGCGAATCGGCCCGCGACGCGGGTGCGGCCGCGCAAGCTGTCCGCCATTCCGGCAGGATCGACGGCGGCTATGGGCAGGGAAGTGCCCGCGAGGGCTCGCGGAGCACCCTAGTCGTCTACGGCGACCCGCTTCACGACCACCACGGCCTCGCTGGGCGTCGCCACAGCTGCGTTGTTTTCGGCTGTCACCTTGACCTCGAATGCTTTCAGAGGGCTGGTAGCGACCAGGTGTCCCGTCCTTGCATCGTCGTCGTAGGCAAGGGTGCCTGCCTTGATCGGCTGCTGACCCTGCCCGGTGAACCACACCACGTACACGCTCGCCCCTTCAGCAATCCGTCCCGGCGGTGGCAGGTGCTCGAGGTGGATCGTGGCCAGGACATTGCCACCTTCCAGCTCCTCCACTTCCACGATGCCGTCGGCACCGGCAGCCTTGGCGCTGCCGAGCACCTGGTACTCCGACGACCCACCACAAGCACAGAGTCCCCCTAGGCATAGACTCATGACCAACGACAACCGCAACCCTATCTGACGCATACGCAAAGCTCCTCCATCCGGCTTTTAGGATGCCCAATTGCGCCAGTCAAGCGATAGCTTGGGGCTGGGCTCGGTCGGGACCAGGCACGATACATGGTTCCAGGCTGTTGCGGGGCCGCCGTGCCGCGCTTCCTTGCCACGGCCGGACGCGGGCGTTATCCCGGCCGAGATGCAGGATGTCGACGACGAGATTCGCGAGATCAAGAAGGAGATCATCGAATCTCGGAGTCTGGTCATCAAGACGAACAACCTCACGAACTCGCTCGCTGCGGATATCAAGTCCATAGGCAAGCGGCAGGCGGACTACGAGCGTCGATTCAACTGGAACGGCGCCGTCGCCTACGTGGTGGTCGCGACGCTGTCTTTTGTGGGGCTCAAGTTATGGTCCGACGTGCGGGTCGGTGAGATCGAGTCGGAGAAGGAGACGCTCGCGCGCCAAGTGCAGGACCTGCGTCGAGATGTGGCGGAACAGACCCGTCAGGCTGCCCGGCGCGCCAACGCCGAGGCCAAGGCGGCGGACTATTACAAGCTTATTAAGCATCGGGAGCGGGTTGCAGTGGTGGAAGGCTACGACGATGTTCGTGCTGAGCAGCTGTCGCGCACGGAGGCGCAGGTCTTCCGCGACACGGTGGAGCAGTTTCGGCTAGACCTCTCGGTTGCGGCCTACCAGGCGGGGCTCGGGCTCATGCGGACGGGTCGTTTTGCAGAGGCGACGGATAAGTTCCATGAAGCGATACGTCTGAAGGAGGGGGCGTCCCATCTACCCGCGCTGAAGTTGCAGCTCGGTCGAGCGTTGCTGCGGCTCGGTCGAGCCGAGCAAGCGGCCGTGTACGCCCGTCAGGTTCTGGGGCAGAACGTAGATCGGGACCTGCACGTGGAGGCGGCCTGGCTGCTCAGCCATTGCGCTGAAGCAAATGGGCGCCTCGACGAGGCGCGCAACGCCATCCGTACGATTCTGCGCCGCTGGCCTCGTTCGGCGCTGATTCCTGCTGCCCGCCGGCGCCGAGCCGAGCTTCGGCACAAGATCCTCAAGCAGTGGTCGTCGGACAGCAAACCACCCAAGCCCTAACGCGCCAACCCCTAACCGTTCAGGCTCCAGGAAGTCGGGTTTTCAGGCGTCAACGGTTACGCCAACCCTGAGCCTGTAAGGCCGTGCGGGAGTTGGGCGTCTCCTTAGAGCGGCTCGAGATTGACGCGGAAGTCCCGGTCGACCGTAGCCATGCAGCCTTGCCGCATCGTCTGGTAGCCCACGGGTGCTTGCTCGAGCCCGGAAGCCAAGAGCGTGTAGCGAAAGCCGCGGCGTAGGCTCGCCACGTCGCTGGTCGCGGCCTCCTCGGGCGCGTCGCGAGGCTGCGGCTCGGACTCGCGCGCGAGCAAGGCCATGGGTCCTCCCCGGCAAAGCGCATACAGATGCCGGCCGTTGGTGATCACCAGGTTCAGGTTCCCGGGCTCGCCACCCACTTCGGCCGTAAGACGGTCCACCAACCGCACTGCCGATCGCACGGCCATGGTCACGGTTTGGTCCTGGGCATCCGGGCTGTCCAGCTGTCCGGAGTCGTGCACAAAAGAGAGAATGGTATGGAACAGATGCTCGCTATCCGTGGATCCTCGGATATTGCGGCGAATGAAGTCCGGCATGGTCTCCAGCAACCGGGGCTTGAGCACCTCGAAGCGATCGACGTCGCCGCTGTGTGCGAAGAGCCACTGGCGCATGCGGAAGGGGTGGGTGTTTTCCGCGCGGCATTCCGGAGTGCCGATCGCCCGGGCATGGGCGATCACGCAGTGAGATCTCACCCCCTCGATAGCTTGGATCCAGTCGATGGGTTCGTCCGACGGTTGCGGGTGCTTCTTGTGAAGTACCTCACCGGACTGATAGAAGCCGAGTCCCCACCCGTTGGTGCGGGCCGGCGCTTGGCCGAGCGCCTCCATCTCGTTGGTGAGCAGCTCAGCTAGTCGGTCGGCTCGACTGGCCATGCACGCGAGAAGGAATCCCATGGGTTACTCGTTGCCTCGTCTCAGGGAATAGGCTCAAACTCAGAGCCTGGTCACCGTTTGGTCCTTTTTCCCGCGATCGCCTTGCTGTTTTCCACGATCGCATGCCAGCCAGTTATAGCCACTCCGCCGTAGCCATCCTTCGCACCGTTGGGAAGCGCTTGTTCAGGTATTGCCTCCAAAGCCTGCCAGTCTGTCACAATCGGCTCCGTTACGATCCGCGGGGCCCCGGAGGAACGCATCGCGCCGTCGAGCGGCGGTCGTTTGCCGCGTCCCAACTCCGGAGCAAACGCCGCGAACGTTGGCGAACAAAGGATCTCGCATGCATCTCGGCCGCGCGAAAACCTGCGACTACGCCCAACCCAGCACAGAGGATTATTACGACCGGTGTCAGATCGATGTCGAGCGGCATCGCGCCAACGATCCGTGAACAAACTAGCACTCTCCTCCTACACGGGCAACTCCTCTGCGCTGCCGCGGCCGCCTTTGTGGCACCGCTGTGCATCGGAGCGATCGCGCTCCTAGGATGGCCACCGCCCGCGAGCGCTGCAGAGCCGATCGGCTACGGGCTTAGGGTTCGCGCCATGCCCAACCAGGGCTTGGTGCACGCCAGCATGCGGGTGCGGGTGCGGGTAAAGCACAACGAGGCTCACGTTCGGTTGTGGCTGTATGCCGACCGTCTGGCAGTGAGCCCTGCCGTGATGGACGAGATCAGCTATCGCTGGGTCTACCCGCGCCAGCGCGCCTACGGCGGAATCAAGCTCAGCGATGTGCGGGTCGACGGCTCGCCCGCGCGCCTGCGCTACGTGCGCTATCCCGCGGGGCATGAGCGTTCCCGCGACGCTTCGGGAGGCGACGCGCTGGTTGAGCTTCCGCCCGGGCCCGCCCGGATCGTGAGCGTCTCGCTGCGATTCCGCTTGGTGGTCCCTGCTCGCTTTGGCCGCCTCGGCCGCGCGGGCGACGCGCTCGCCCTGCTGGCGCCCTGGTACCCGCTGGTGGTGGGGCAGAATGACTGCTGGGACTACGATGTGCCCCACCACATCCAACTGAGCCTGGCCTCCGGATACCAGGCGTGGGCCGCGCAACGCCGCGTACAAGGAGCTGCCGAGCTGCAGGCGCAGGGCTCGTATCTGCCGGTCTTCATGGCTCGGCGAATTCACGTGCAGCCCCTTGGATCGAAAGGCCGGCGCACGCGCTACATAGCCTCCAGCGCGCCGTATCGCGCTCCGGAGCCCGAGGCTCAGGGAATCTGGGGGCTGCGCGATCTTCTGAAGATCGACGTGCCCAGGCGCGTCGAGCGCGTGCTGCGGGATGTGGAGCTCACGTTGCGGGCGAGCGATCTGCCACCGCCTGATCCGCCGGCTGTTGTTCGAATCCCCACTCGAGTGGAGCTGACCTCGCTCGCAGGATCGACCGTGGTCGTGTCCGACCGGTTGTTCGAAGTGCTGCCGTTCAAGGTCGCCCGGGCCTTTCACGAGCGCGCCTTGCGGCGTGCGCTTTTCAGGCACGCGGCCCTCGAGCTCTTCGGGGCCAAGGACGGGGCCGCCGATCGCGGTTGGGCTGCCGACCTGCGAGCGGTGCTGTTGGCGGATCTCGACGATTCGCGCCGCGCCGGCAAGCGGCTGCGTCCCGATCAGATCCTGGCAGCGGTTTCGTTCCATCCCATCGTGGATCAACTCCTGTACGCACCGCAGATTCCGTTTGAGGACGTGTACTTCGGTGCGGTGGCGGAACGGGACGTTTTCCGGGACGATCCGGTTCACTCACGGCTGTTGCTTGCACGCGGCCGCCGCTTGCTCGAGGCGGCTCGGGACGCGATGCGTGGTCCCGAGTTCAAGCGCTTCGCGGGAGCGCTCTTGGATCGACGCCTTTCGGTGCGCGAGGCGCTTGCCCAAGCCGCGCCCCGACTCGAGCCGCGGCTCGACCAGTGGCTGGCCGCGCCACGCTTGCTCACCAATTACAAGCTGCTCCGTTTTGGATCCAAGCCGCTCGCCACCGGCGGCTTCGAGCACAGGGTCGAGATTCTGCGCGAGGGTGCAGCGGTCGTCGAGCCCGTCGAGGTCCTGGCGATCGATGGCGACGGCCGCGAGCTAAGGGGCCGCTGGCGTGGATCGGGCCAGCGCGGGACGGTCACGCTGCGGAGCCAAGCGCCGCTCGACAGAGTGCAGATCGATCCCCGCCGCAGGCTGACGCAGGATCCGAGGGCGACGCAGGGTCATCCCTACGCGGACGACGCGAACTGGCTGCCGTGGCGGCCCCCCCTGGTTCAATGGTGGGATGTGAAGTACTTGCCGGGTGGCAAGTGGCAGGGCTTCGCCGATTTTGCGCTGCGGCGACGCTACGACCTCGAACATACGATTGCCGGCACCATCAACGGCAGCCCCCGATGGACCGGCGCCCGGGCGCTGTATGTGGAGAGCTTCGGTCCCAAGGTGCACACGAACCGCCGGCCGCTGAGCGCGGGGGCCGGGTTGGAGTTTCGCCGCTTGTGGCCGTCCGGGGATGCGGGCGGCGGCTACCGGTTCGCTGCGCTGGCGCAGCTGAAGTCCGACACCATCAGCTTCATCCAGGACCCCAGGCGGGGCTACTACGTCAAGGGCGACCTGTCCCTGGGGTTCGTGCGCGGTGACGACGGCGCGCTAGGTCCGCTCGTGGCGGCCGGCCTGCGCTCGGCGCTTCTCGTTCCACTCGGCTTACGTAACGTAACGTTCCTGCTGGGGGGGGCCGATCTGGTCGCGGGCAAATTCTTGCCGGCGGATCGGCCCGACTTGGCCGACGGCTTTGTCTTGCGCGGTTTCGAGTTCGGCGAGGCACTTGGTGATGCCCGCCTGTACGCGGCCTTCGAGCACCGGTGGACCGCAGTCGCGGGCCTCGATTGGAATCTGTTCCAGCTCGGCTGGGTGCGGGAGATACAGCTCGCCGCGTTTGGCGCCGGAGGAATGCTGGTCAACCCCGTATCCATCGATCCCACCGAGATGCGAAAGCGCCGGCTGCGGGGCCATGCGGAGGTTGGTGCAGGACTGCACCTGCAGGTTGACTGGGGCGGTTTCCAGCGGGGCCTGGCCCGCTTCAGTCTTGCAGTCCCGTTGACGCGAACGCCGGCCGAAAAGCAGGGCCGCGCCCCTGTGGGGCTGCAAATCGCCTTGGAACAGCTGTATTAGCCGGGCGTTCGGACAGACCTGGACCGGCGATTCTTTGCTACAGATCGCCGATCCCGGCGATACTCGAGGGTTGTGGGTCGAGGCGACACCGGAGCTCGCGCCTGTGCACAGGCAGGCAACCGCGGTCGAGCCGCGAGCGACGCCCTCCGGCGCGACGAGCCGTGGCTGGACGCCTATATCGAGCACCTGCAGGTGGAGCGGGGGCTGAGCCGCGCCACGGTCGAGGCCTACGCGGCCGACCTGAATCGCTATGTCGGCCATCTCCACGCTCGGGAACTGAGCCTCGCGTCCGCGCGCGCCGACCTGATCCCCGGGGTGTTGGTAGCACTCGCCGAAAGCGGGCTGTCCGCCAGGTCGCAAGCTCGCTTTCTGTCTTCGATCCGGGGCTTGTACCGGCATCTGGTGCGCGAGGGCCTCGTCAAACGTGATCCGAGCGCCACCGTGCCGGCACCCAGGCTGCGACAGAAGCTGCCCGGCGTGCTGACCGAGGACGAGATCCTGCGGTTGCTCAGCGCTCCGGACCAGGGTACCGAGCTTGGCAAACGCGACGTGGCGATGTTGCAGACAATGTACGCTGCCGGCCTGCGCGTGTCGGAGCTCACCTCGCTAGCGCTCGGCGACGTGCGTCTCGAGCAAGGCTACGTGGCCGCCTTTGGCAAGGGCCGCAAGAGGCGTTTGGTACCCATTGGTGCGGCCGCGCGGGCAGCGCTTGCCGACTATCTGAGCCTGGTGCGGGGGAAATGGGCACGGCCATCCGAGCCCGCCGTCTTTGTCACCAAGCGCGGCAGCGCCCTGACGCGTCAGGCCTTCTGGAAGAACATCAAGAAGTACGCGCTCGCGGCGGGCATCGTGAAGCCGATGTCGCCGCACAAGCTCCGTCACTCCTTTGCCACGCATCTGCTGGCAGGTGGTGCGGATCTGCGCCTCGTGCAGACACTCTTGGGTCACGCGGACATATCTACGACGCAGATCTACACACACGTGAGCGGGGAACACCTGCGTGCGATGCACGCGCGTTTTCATCCCAGGGGCAGCTAAAGCGGCAACGCGTCCGCCCGGCGCTCCCCGGAACCCGATGCGGGCGGATACGACGGATCACAAGCTAGCATCGGCTGCCGTGACCGAAGCCCAACGGCTTCGGCCCGCTTGTTTCCAAGTTGGTAACCGATGCGGGCTCACGATGTGGTATAGCAACCCAAAGTACACGGAGGACAGGTGATGCCGGCACGCAAGAAAATCGCTGTAGTGGGAGCGGGCAATATCGGAGGGGAGCTAGCGGCCATGGTGGCCCGTCGTGAGCTTGGCGATGCTGTCTTGCTCGATATTCCGGACAAAGAAGGCGTGGCCAAAGGCAAGGCCTTGGACCTGATGCAGGCTGCAGCGCTCGAGGGCTTTGACGTCCGGCTCACAGGCACGGCCAGCTACGACGAGGTGCAGGGCGCCGACGTGGTGATCGTGACCGCAGGCGTGCCCCGCAAGCCCGGCATGAGCCGCGACGATCTGCTTTCCATCAATCTCAAGATCATCCGTGACGTGGCCGGGAACGTGAAACACAAGGCCCCCGACGCGTTTGTCATCGTGCTGTCCAATCCGTTGGACGCCATGGTCTATGAGCTCAAGCGCATCACCGGCTTCCCACGCGAGCGGGTCGTGGGCATGGCTGGCGGGTTGGATAGCGCGCGCTTTCAGTGCTTTTTGGCCGAGGCGGCCGGGGTCAGCGTCAAGTCGGTGCGCACCCTGGTGCTGGGTGGTCACGGCGACACCATGGTTCCGTGCCTCAGCTACTGCACGATCAACGGTATTGGCGTGCGCCAGCTTCTGCCCGAGGACACGCTCAACGCCATCGTGGAGCGCACTCGCTTTGGCGGCGGCGAGATAGTCAAGTTGATGGGTACCAGTGCGTACTATGCGCCAGCCTCCGGGGCCATTCAGATCGCGGAGAGCTTCCTCAAGGGTCAGGACCAGCTCGTAGCTTGCGCTACCTATCTCGAGGGTGAGTACGGCTACAAGGATCTGTACCTCGGGGTCCCGGTTGTGATCGGCGGCCAGGGCATGCAGCAGGTGGTAGAGGTCGAGCTCTCGGACGTCGAAAAGGCAGGGCTCGAGAAGAGCGCGGGTGCGGTCAGGGAGCTGATCGAGGCCTCGGCCAAGCTGTGATCCGCAGCCGCCGACCCGACATCCGAGAACGGCCGGCCGGGCAGCGCTGGAGGAACCCTTCATGAACGTGCACGAGTACCAGGCCAAGCAGATCTTTCGCGCCTATGCGATCCCGGTCCCTCAGGGAGCCGCCATCTTCAAGCCGGAAGACGCCGCGCAGACCGCGCGCAAGCTGGTCGCCGAGACCGGCAACGAGGTCGTCGTCGTCAAAGCCCAGATACATGCGGGCGGCCGGGGCAAGGCGGGTGGCGTGAAGGTAGTGACAGGCGTCAGGGCGGCGGAGGAAGCTGCAAAGCAACTGTTTGGCAAGGTGCTCGTGACCCACCAAACGGGCCCAGCCGGCAAGAAGGTCCTGCGGGTGTTGATCGAGCAGGGGTTGGCCATCGAGCGCGAGCTGTACGTAGCGGCGGTGCTGGATCGTGAGACCCGCCGCATCGTGGTCATGGCTTCCACGGAAGGCGGCGTGGAGATCGAAGAGGTCGCCGCCCAAACACCAGAGAAGATCGTCAAGGTGATCGTCGATCCCGTTGTGGGGCTGGCGGGCTACCAGGCCCGGCAGCTCGCGTTCGCGCTGGGCCTTGGCGGGAGCGCGTTCAAGGAGTTTGGCAGCTTGGCGGCTTCGTTGGTCAAGCTGTTCGAGGCAGAGGACTGCTCCCAGGCCGAAATCAACCCGCTCATCGTGACCAAAGACAACCACGTGCTGGCTTTGGATGCCAAGCTGAACTTCGACGACAACGCCGACTTTCGCCACAAGACGTGGGGCGAGCTGCGGGACCTGAGCGAGGAGAATCCCACAGAGACGGAGGCCAAGGCGGCGGGCCTCAGTTACATTCAGCTCGAAGGTAACATCGGTTGCCTGGTCAACGGCGCGGGTCTGGCGATGGCCACGATGGACATTATCAAGCACTTCGGGGGCGAGCCTGCCAACTTTCTAGACGTAGGCGGCGGAGCAAGCAGGGAAGCGGTCCAAAAGGCGTTCTCGATCATCCTGGATTCGTCGGATGTCAAAGGCATTTTCGTGAACATCTTTGGGGGCATCATGAAATGCGACATCATCGCCGACGGGATCGTGGCGGCATCTCGGGCTCTGGGTCTCGAGGTGCCCCTCGTGGTGCGACTCGAGGGCACGAACGTAGAGCAGGGACGCAGAATCCTGTCCGAGTCGCAGCTCGCCATTACCTCGGCGTCCAGCATGGCTGACGGCGCGCGCAAGATCGTCGAACAGGTGAGCGCTGGCCGCGCATAGGCGACGCCGGAGGCAATACGATGGCCATTTTCGTAAACGAGCAGACGCGGCTGCTGGTGCAAGGCATCACGGGAAGCGCGGGCGGCTTCCATACCGGTCAGATGTTGAGCTACGGGACACATGTGGTGGCAGGCGTCACGCCCGGCAAGGCTGGGCAGAAGTTCGATGACCGGGTGCCCATCTTCAACACCGTGCGCGATGCCGTGGCGGCGACGGACGCGAACGCATCTTGCATCTTCGTCCCACCTCCTTTTGCCGCCGATGCGATTCTCGAGGCCATCGATGCGCAGATCAAGCTGGTGGTGTGCATAACCGAGGGCATCCCAGCGCTCGACATGATTCGTGTGCGCCGCGTGCTGGACGCTCAGGACAAGACACGCCTGATTGGGCCGAATTGCCCGGGTGTCATCACTCCGGACGAATGCAAGATCGGCATCATGCCAGGTCATGTGCACAAACGGGGCCGTGTAGGGGTCGTGTCGCGCAGCGGAACGCTCACCTATGAGGCAGTGGGCCAGCTGACAGCCCTGGACATCGGTCAGAGCACCTGCGTCGGTATCGGTGGCGACCCGGTCCAGGGGACGGATTTCATCGATGTGCTCCAGGCCTTTCGCTGCGACGACGAGACCGACGCGATCATCCTGATCGGCGAGATCGGGGGCTCGGCGGAAGAAGCTGCTGCGGAGTACATCAGGCTGCACTTCAGCAAGCCCGTGGTTGGCTTCATCGCGGGAGTTACAGCTCCCCCAGGAAAACGTATGGGTCATGCTGGTGCCATCATCTCGGGCGGCAAGGGCACCGCTGCGGACAAGATCGAAGCCCTGAAGGCAGCGGGGGTCCACATTGCACCAACGCCGTCCGACATGGGCTCGACCCTCAAGAAACTCCTAAGCTAGTGTCCTGGAACAGAAACCCCTCCCATAATTCGGCGGCCCTTGACGCCGATTGAACCAGCGACCGCCTTTCGGCTATCTTCTCGAAATAGCTCTGCACTGCATCGGAATTGAACCGCAGCCGGCGTTGATTTGCCGGCCCCTTCGACGCCAATTGCTCACCGAATTATGCAGGTAATCACTGTTCCACGACACTGGTCAATCACATGCAGCGGACACTAAGCATCATCAAGCCCGACGCAGTCGAGCAGCACAGCATCGGATCCATCGTGCGGATGATCGAGCAGGCCGGGCTCGACATCGTAGCCATGAAGATGATCCATCTCACACGCCCTCAGGCCGAGGGCTTCTACGCCGTGCACCGGGAGCGACCCTTCTTCGGCGAGCTCGTGAACTTCATGACCCGCGGGGCCGTCGTTGTGATGGTTCTACAAGGCGAGCAAGCGATACAACGCTACCGGGACCTCATGGGACCGACCGACCCAGTCAAGGCCGGCACCGGCAGCATCCGCAAAGAGTTCGGAAGCAACATCGGCGAGAATGCAGTCCACGGCTCGGACTCGACGGACACCGCAAAGTTCGAGGTCGGCTACTTCTTCCCCGGCTTCGAGCTGGGCTAGCTACATGACGGTGCGCCTGCGCAATGCCTACCCCCGCGCCACAGCCGGAAACCAAGACCCGGTGGTTCTGCTCGGTCATCCATCCGGGAGCGCGAGGAAAGCCCGGAGCGCCTTGCCAGCGACCTACAGCCCTCGACGCCAATCGATCACAAACCCCTGGCAAGCGGCACTAGTGCGCCAGCAGAGCGAGCAGACCTGCCACCAAGACGGCCACTGCCGCGAGCCCGACCAGTAACCTCGGAGCTCGCATCTCGCGGATACCAGCCGGGCCGGGGACCACCGACGATCCCGCACCTGCAGCTGGTTGCAGCTCCGAGTCCGGCACGTCCATGAGCGAGCCGCCGGCGGGTTGTGACTCGAGCGATGGCGGCGAAGCCTCGGACAGTTCCTGGCTCAGGCGTCCCTGCGGCGAGTCTGCGCACTCATCGACCGTGCCCTTGAGCCCCCATGCCCCCACCAACGCCTCAGCAAGTTGAAATGTGTTGCGATAGCGGTGGCTCTTATCCTTCGCGAGCCCCTTCTCCAGAACGGGGTCTACCGTCTTGGGTACCTCGACCAAAGAACTGGGGGGCGGCGGATCCGCCTTCATCAGCTGCGTCAGGATCGCTGCAACGCTCTTGCCCTCAAACGGTACTCTACCCGTCAGCATCTCGTAGACGATCGCCGCCAGAGCAAACGCATCGCTCTGTTGATCCACGTCCTGCCGACCGAGCGCTTGCTCCGGGGCCATGTAATAGGGCGAGCCCAGGGTGGTTCCAAACGCCGTCAGCTTCGGTCCGAGATCCAGCTGCAGCTTGACCGCGCCGAAGTCCAGGAGGCGCACCACGTCTCCTTCGCCGGCCTCGCACAGGAAGATATTGTCGGGCTTCAGGTCCCGGTGGATAAAACCGAAAGAGTGCGCGTGGTGGAGCGCCCTCGCCACCTGGCAAGCGATGCGCAAGACACGCGGCGCTGGCAGGCGCGCCTCCCGAGCTAGCAGCTTCCCCAGCTCTTCGCCCTGCAGATACTCCATCGTCAGGAAGAAGGAGCGGTCCGACGTTTCCCCGAACTCCAGAACCTCAACGATGTTGGGATGGTTCAGCTCACGGGCCGTTTCGAACTCCCGCTTGAAGCGCTCCACGGCGACGCGGTCCTTGGCGACCTGGTCGTGCAGCACCTTGATCGCGACGCGGGCCCTGGTCTTCGGATGTCGCCCTTCGTAGACGCGACCCATGGCGCCGTCGGCCACACGGGCCACGATGACATAGCCGCCGAGTTGCCGCCCCAGCCTCCGGTCAATGTCCGACGGATCTTGATCCTGAATCGTGATCGCCCCGCAACGGCCACAAAAGAACACAATGTCTGCGTAGCTCGAATGGCAGGCCCGGCAGCTTCTGCTCACTGATTTCATGCTAATGGAAGCCACCTAGCGCGGCAACGAATTAGGCGTCGGGTCAAAACAACATTGCCAGGTCGGCTTTGAGGCGCCCGGCCGGCAAGGCGCGCTGTCGTGCGAATACTCCCTGTATTCGAAGGCGGCACAACACCGCTGGACGGGATGGAACGAAATCGAAGTGGCGATGTTATTTTGACCCGACGCCTTGGGGCCCGTCAGAAAGCCCGCAGCTGCCACTGGTCGCCGGGGCCCTGTACCAACGTGAGCTCCTCGCCGTGCTCCGTGCGTACCCGAAAGCACCACTGGTTTCCGCGTCTGGACAGGCTGCTGAAGCGCCCCAACACCTCGCTGACTTCGGTGCGCGTACTACCTACACTGAAGGAGCAGGGCGCATACGACCAACCCGTAGCGGGCCGTGTCTCGACGTGCAAGGGCTGGGCGGCGGGTTCCCATCTGGGAGCAGGCAAGACAATCTCCCGCCGGAACGCTGTGATGGCGCGGGGCATGGCTTCAGCCAGGTAGCGAAACTCCGGGTGCCCCCTACGGACGACAGCCAGCCCATAGTCGTCGTCGATGCGGCGCAGCACAACGGCTCGCTGCTCACCCCAGACCTCGAGTTCGTAAAGCGTGCCGGCCGCCAACCTGCTGGTGCGCGCAAAGAGCTGTCCTGCCCACGCAACCAGTTGGGCCGCACACAGCTTGGCGGCATAGGGCTCCAGCGAAGAAAAGTAGTCTATGGTCTCGCCCTCTCCGTCTACAAAGGCGGCGGCCAGTACCGTAGGGTCGGCCCGCCACAGTTGCGCCAACAACGGTGTAAGCCCGCTGTTGTGCTGGTCCCTTTCATGCTCGACGCGGCGACGCCTCGACGGGGAGCGTTGACTCACTTGCGCAGGCTCCGAGCGACTGAACCCGGATCGTCCAGAACCTCCAACAGCTCGCCGTGCAGCTTCAGGCGACTCCGGCTCTCGAGCCGCTCCACGAGCGCGTCGAAGCGCCTGCGCTGCTCACGTGCTGCCAACTCCCGCCGCAGCTGCGCGCGCACCTCTTCGAGCGGCGTGTTCTGCTCGGGAGCGATCTGCGTGATCTTGATTGCGTGCCAGCCAAACTCGGTGCGCACCGGTCGCGGCAGCACACCCACCTGCGCCTGTTCGAACACTGGCCCGACGAAATCGTGGACCAATGCGGCTTCACGCCCGAACGGCGCGATTTGTTCGGCCACGATCTCGAAGGACGAACCCTCGAACGCTTGCGCCTCTTCAAGCACCACTGCCTCGTCGGAGTGCTGACGAAACCGGATGACGAACTGCCGAGCGATCTTCCGTGCGTCGGCGTCAAGGGTTGGTTCAGCCCCTTTCCCGATCTTGACCACGACGTGAGCCACAGCGCGGCGTTCCGGCTTCCGAAAGCGTTCACCCGAACTTCTATAAGCCTCGACAACCTGAGCGCCGCTCACCTGCACTTGCTCGACCTCGTCAGCGAGCAATCGCTGAACCATGGCTTGCGTGACCGCCCGCGTCACGCTCGCATCCGAGCCATACCCCAATCGCTCTGCTTCGCCAGCAAGCAAGAGCTCTGCTTCGAGCAGCCGCAGCGCCGTGGCTGCGGAGAGCGACAAGTCCTGCGCCGCGGATACCAGCTCGTCGCGCCCGAGCGGAGCACCATCGACGGTGGCAACGACCAGGCCCGGATCGGCGGCCGTGGCGGTGGGAACGCTAGTGTGGCCGGTCGTCGCATGGGTCGTCTCTTGTGTGCCGCATGCAGCCAACAGGCTCGCCGCCACAGTAGCGCGACGTGAGGCCAAGCCCCACATCTACTCCCCCACCGAAGGGCGCAGCAATTCGACCGCAGCGTGCAGCAGCGATAGCCCTGTAAGGACCAGCACGAAGCATGCGATGTACTCGCGGCCTCGCAGCTGCACTATGGCGTAGAACAGTGTGCTCAAGGCCGCGAGCAGGACAACCAACCCGGAAGCCTCCCGAAGGACGCGCCTCATTCGAGCGCAGCATAGCGCGGCCTGGAGCTCAAGTCTCATCCGCCATGCAGGGTTGGCGCGACTTAGACGTCGGGTCAAAACAACATCGCCACTTCGATTTCGCTCCAGCCCGTCCAGCGGTGTTGCGCCGCCTTCGAATACAGGGAGTATTCGCGCGACAGCGCGCCTTGCTGGCCGGGCGCCTCAAAGCCGACCTGGCATGTAATCTTGACCCGCCTTGGTCCTCGTGCGCGTGCTCGTAGGGGGACCTTCTTATCCCTGAGCCCGGGCGGCTAGCCTGTGGCGGGTCGGCAGGGCCTCGCGCTTGAAGTTGTTCCAAATCGACCGCCCTTCCTCACGGCGCCGTAGCTCGTCGATCTTGGCGATGGCAGCCTCGCTGCCTCTGACGGCAACAAAATCGAGCGCGTTCAGCACGGCGTAGCGCACCTCCAGGTTCCGATGCCCGAGCCGCTCCACCAGGGCCGTAACGGCCTGATCGTTACCCCGCCCATATCGAGCCAACATGTTGGCGGCCTTGCGCACCACCAGCTTGTCCTTGTCCCCGAGCTTGCCAGCCCAGCAACCCAGGTCGGTGTCGCAGGTCCGAGCGGCGTCGAGCGCCGCGTCGTAACGCTGGAACGCTTCTCGAAACCCGCCCACTCGCTTCTCCTTGTTCACGATGGCTTTGAGCGAGCTGGTTTCGGCCTTGTTGGCGAGCATCGCATAGCCCGCGTACGCCAGCACGCGGATGTCGGGCAGCTCCCGCTCGTCCCTCTTCGCATTCTGCAGCAGGAAGGGCATGGCCCGCTGCGAGTACATATGCTGGAGCGCGACCAGCAGCTGAGGTCTCGAGATCTTCTCGGCTGCTGCGAAACAGCGCTTGATCGCTTCCACCACCTTGGCCGTGTCGGCCTCCGAACGATTCAAGCTAACCAGCGCGATCGCGGCGGCATTCCTACGACCTTCATGTTTGACCTTCGTTTCGGCGAGCAACGCATCCATGGCCTCACGGTAGCCGAGCTTGCCCAACGTGAACGTTGCCTCGTATCCGACAATGGCACCCGCATCCATGGCGGCCGCAGCATTGGGATCCCGTTCGCGAATCGCCGCGATATACTGCTCGGCGATCGTATTCGCCGCCTTGTTCTTACCCTTGAGCAGCTCCAGCAGCGGCGCGAGCGCGGGCCGGCCGATCGCGACCAGTACACTGGAAGCAGCGTCGTTCATGCGCATGGCCGGG
>JAKSBK010000602.1 GCA_022361155.1 Pseudomonadota bacterium | reverse complement strand
GCGCCTCCAGCCAGGGAAGGTAGCCCGTGCGCTGCAGCACGAGCTCTACCGCCGCGGCCGGCCCCTGATCCCGGCTCTCGTCGCTCATCTGCCGCATCAGATCTGCGAAGGCACGCAGGCGAGAGCGCACCGCCTTGCCGAAGCCGCTGTCTCGTGCCGACAGCTCGACCTGCTCCCACAGGCTGCGCTTGGCCTGGGCCGCCTCGCCTTGAAGTCGTTCCAGCGTGGTCTGACCGATACCCCTGGGCGGCGTGTTGATGACCCGCAGCAAGCTGATGTCGTCCTGCGGGTTCTGAAGCAAGCGCAGGTAGGCCAGCACGTCCTTGACTTCGGCCCGTTCGTAAAAGCGCGTGCCTCCAACCACGCGGTAGTCGACGTTGGCGGCGCGCAGTTTCTCTTCGAAGGCCCTCGATTGCGCGTGGGTCCTGTAGAGCAGCGCCATGTCCGACAGCCGGTGGCCGCGGCTCGTTAGCTCTCCTACGGTCCTGAGCACGAACTCGGCCTCGGCGCGCTCATCCCAGCAGCAGCACAGCTTGATGGCCAGTCCCAGCTCGTTTTCGGTCCACAATCGTTTGGGCTCGCGATCGCAGTTGCGCGATATGACCGCGTGCGCGACCCTCAAGATGCGCCGAGTGGAGCGGTAGTTCTGCTCGAGCTTGACTACGGTCGCGTCCGGGAACGTCTTGCGGAAATCCAGGATGTTGCGGCGATCGGCACCCCGCCAGCGGTAGATGCTCTGGTCGTCGTCTCCGACCACGCACAGGTTGCGGTGCTCTGCACACAACTCGCGTACCAGCTCGAACTGCACCCTGTTGGCGTCCTGGAACTCGTCCACCAGGACGTGGTCGTACCTGCTGCGCAGGGTCGCGAGGAAGTCCGGGTCGGAGCGCATGCTGCGCACGACACGGTAGATGAGGTCCCCGAAATCGAGCGCGCCCGCCCTGGCCATGCGCTCTTCGTAGCTCACGTACAGCTGCTTGAGCGTCTCGGCGGACGGCCCCCAGGCACCCACATCCTCGGGGGCTCGTCCCTCTTGCTTGGCCCAGTTGATGCGGCTGGCCACGAATTTCGGCGCCAGCTGTCGCTCGTCCAGGCCCAGCTCCCGCAGCAGGCGAGTGATCAGCGCCCGCTGGTCCGCATCGTCGTAGATCACGAAGTCACGTAAAACGCCGCAGCGCTCGTGATGGCGCCGCAGCAGGCGAGCGCAGGTAGCGTGGAAGGTGCCGACCCACAGCTGCTGCACGCTGGCTCCAAGCAGAGCCGCCAGACGCTGCCGCATCTCTGCCGCTGCCTTGTTCGTGAAGGTAACGGCGAGCACGCGCCACGCAGGCACCTGCGCCTCACTCACCAGATGCGCCACACGCTGGGTAATGACGCGGGTCTTACCGCTCCCGGCGCCCGCGAACACCAGCAACGGGCCCGAGCCGTGGGTCACCGCTGCCTGTTGGGGCTGGTTGAGCAAGCCGAGGTCGTGCATGAACGCAGCAAACCTACCCGAGCCGCTCGCCGCTGGCTAGGGCGTTCCCTGCGGCCGTGGTAATTTGCTTGGTTGATGAAGGCGGCACCCAGTGCGCAGGCGCCTGCTCAAGCGGCGGAACCCGTGAATGCTCCGGCATCGCCTGCGTCTAAGAGCCAGACACAGGTGCAGGCAGGGCCGGCGGACGCAGAGCTCGTGCGCCGGATCCAGCAGGGAGATCGGATGGCTTTCCGGGTCCTTTTCGACCGTTATCACCGGCGTGCTTTCGCGGTGGCCGTGGGCGTGGTGAAAAACCAAGAGGATGCGATGGATGTCGTCCAGGACGCTTTCGTCAAGGTTCACAAGCACATCGGCAGGTTTCAGGGCAGCTCGAGCTTCTATACCTGGCTGTACCGGATCGTCATGAACCTCGGTATAGACCATTTGCGCCGTGGCAAGAACATCTCGAAGGTAGCCCTGGACGAGCGGGTTGGGGCCGCGGCTGCCGGGCCTTTGCTCTCGGGCCCGGCGGACGGGAGCCCGACCCGAACCGTGGCCCGGCGCGAGCTGACGCAGCAAATCCAGACGGCCTTGCAGAGCCTGCCGACCCATCACCGGGCCGTGCTCGTGCTGCGGGAGATCGAGGGACTGAGCTACGAGCAGATGGCGGAGGTGCTCGAGGTTCCCAAGGGGACCATCATGAGCCGCCTGTTTCACGCGCGCCGGAAGATGCAGGCCGCGCTCGGCCCTTACCTCGAGGGCGAGCTCGAGATCGGGGATTGAGCCATGGCGATCGACGACAACGCCCTACAGCGCTACTTCGATGGGGAGCTGTCTCGTGCCGAGGCGAGCGACCTCGAGCACGAATTGGCCGCGGATCCCCTCAGCGCGGCCAGGCTCGAGCAGCTCAGGCGGCTGAGCCGGCTGATGACGGCGGCGAGCGATGACGCCGCAAAGAGCCTCGACTCCGATGGCTTGTTCGCCCGCATCGAGGCTGTTCGGAGCCATGCTGCCGGGAAGTCCGGGCCTCTGGCACGCTCGCATCCCGCGGCGCCCAACCTGCTCGAGCGCGTTTGGAGCTGGATCGGCGGCTTGGCACCAAAGCGGCAGGTTTGGATGCCGGTGGCCGGGGCGACGGTAATGGCCGCCGCGGTGCTGCTCACGTTCTTTGTTCCCGAGATGGAACTGGGCGATGAGGTGGCTAGGCCGGTCGGATCCGCTACCGAACCGGCCTCGCTGACCGGTCAGGGTTCGGAGGTGGTGGTCGTCGACTTCGGCGACCACGTTGGGACGCTGTTCGAGGTCTTCGGTGCCGACGGCAGGGCGACGCCGGTAGTGTGGATCAATGACCACGGCGAGTAGGAGCAGGACCAGGACTAGGGCGCCCGCATGCTGGTTTTCCACGCACGAGCCGCCCTGCACGGCCGCAGCCGATCGAGTTATTCTCGGACGGAACCTAAGGTGCCCATCATGAGACCGCATCACCCGAGACCCTGGCTTTTTGCGGCGGCGCTCCTGCTTGTGAGCTCGGGCGTCGAGCAGCGAGCCCAGGCGCAAGCCTCGGTAAACGCTCAGGTGATCGTGGTGCTGGCTTCGCAACAGGCGGGAACCATCGATGCCAGTCTCGCCACGCTCCCGGCGCTGCGGCAGCCGCCCTTCAGCGCCTTCAAGTCGATGAAGGTGCTGTCCAGACCCGGCGTCGTGCTCAAGGCGGGTCAGCCGGCGACCCGTAGGCTGCCCAATGGTCGCCGGCTACAACTGGAGCTGCTGCAACGGATGCCGGATGGGCGCTACAAGGTGCGGGTCTCGATCAATCGCGCAAACCAAAAGGACTACCTCCGACTGCTCGAGGTGATGGCGTCCCCGGGCGAGCCGTTTTTTGTCGCGGGTCAAAAGTACCAGGGTGGCATGCTGGTCATCGGAGTGCGGGTGGGCAGCCGCGGCGGTCGCTAGTGTCCTGCGTCCGTGATTACGTGCATAAGTCGGCGAGCAATTGGCGGCGCTCGGGTCATCGAATCGACGCAGGCTGCTGTTCAATTGCGATATAGTGCAGCGCCATTTCAAGAAGGTAGCCGCAAGGCGATCGATGGCGCGAGCGGCGTCAAGGGCCGGCGGATTATGTGCAGAATTTCGGATGCGGGACACTAGCTTGGTGCGAGCGCGCACGGCCGTGGGAGCCCGACTGCCCGCGCCCGCTTCGGTTGTCATCGAGGCCCTGGCCCCCATGTTGACCGGAGCGCGGCGCGCTCGGATCGAGCAGGTGGTGGCACAGCGGGTCGGTTCCGTCGTGGTGGGCGTCGAGCGGCTGGGGGACCCCCACAATGCGGCCGCGATCCTGCGTTCGGCCGATGCCTTCGGTGTCCAGCAAGTGCATGCCATCGAGGCTCTGGGGGGAGTTGTTCCGGCGCCACGTGTCGCCAAAGGCACTCAACACTGGATCGATGTGGTGAAGCACCCGAGCGCGTGCGCCTGTGCGGACGTCCTCGAGGAGCTCGGCTTCGAGCTCTTCGTCGCGGATCCCGAGGGCGAGCTCGATCTGGCGCAGCTGTGCTCCCGTCCTCGTGTCGCTGTGATGTTCGGCAACGAACACGCAGGAGCCAGCAAGGAGTTGCGGGCTCGAAGCCACGGCAGTTTCGCGATCCCCATGCGGGGCTTCGTGACCAGCCTGAACGTGTCCGTGGCGGCTGCCATCGCCTTGTCCAGGTTGACCGCTTCGCGTCCGGGTGATCTGGGCCTGCACGAACAGCAAGAGTTGACCGCCCGCTTCATGATGGTATCGGTGCGAGACGCACTTGGGGCCATCCAGCGGCACCTGGAGCGCACTGGCGAGCATGGCTGATACCCACGGCAAGGCGAGCGCGCGGGGGCGAGATGGCTGGGCTCGACGCATATCCGTCAGGCGAGCGGCGCTGGTTGCAGCACTGGTTGGGGTTGCCGTCGTGTCCGCTCTGGCAGGGACGTTGATCTACTACGCACGTGGTCTGCCCGAGGTGCCGTCCGTCGCGGACTACCGGCCTCCGCAGCTTACGCGCGTGCTCGACCGAAACGACCGCCTTATCGATGAGCTCTTCGTAGAGCGCCGCACCGTCGTGCCGATGGAGCGCGTGCCCCGCGTGCTCGTGTTATCGGTGTTGGCCGCCGAAGACGCAGATTTCTACCGTCATGAAGGGCTCGACTACCTGGGCATCGTGCGCGCCGTGATACGCAACCTCGTGAGCGATCGTGCGCCCCAGGGTGCCAGCACGATTACGCAGCAGATCGTCAAAAACCTGTTGCTGACCCCCGAACGCACCTACGCACGCAAGATTCGAGAGCTGCTGCTCGCCCGCAGACTGGAACAGAAGCTGTCCAAGGACGATATCCTGTTCCTGTACCTCAACCACATCTACTTTGGGCACGGCCGCTACGGCGTTGCCGAAGCGGCACGCTACTATTTCGGCTGCGCGGTCGACGAACTCACGCTTGCGCAGGCGAGTCTGATCGCAGGCCTTCCGCAGGCTCCCGGCCGGCTGTCGCCGCTCAAGCACCCGGCAGCGGCTCGCAAGCGTCAGCTGTACGTGCTCGAGCAGCTCGAGCGCAAGCGGGCGGAGTACTGGCCGGACCTGTCGCCCGAACAGATCCGGCAGGCCCGCGCCCATCCAGTCGAGCTATCCAGGCCGGTCCCCGCGCGTACCGAAACGGCACCGGAAATCATGAGCATGGTTCGCTCGGAGCTGCAGCGCGTGCTCGGCCGGGAAGAGACCGGGCCCGGCGGCTACACCGTGCGCACGACGATCGATCTCGAGCTGCAGCGCGAAGCCCGCGCGGCCCTTTTGCGCGGCCTCACCGCGCTCGACAAGAGGCAGCGCTGGAGAGCACCCTTTGCCGCCAAGAAATCTCGTAAAGCGCGGGTCAAGAGCAAGGGCAGCGGCGAGCTGCGAGCCGGAGCGAGCTACGACGCGCGGGTCACGGGGGCCGATGACGAAGAGGGTAGGCTGCTGCTCGAGGCGGGGGGCCACGCCGCCTATGCCGATCTCGCGCAACACGGCCGCTACAACCCCGGTGGATTGCGCGCGAGCGCTTTCGCGGACATCGGCGCCTTGCTTCGGGTTTCTCCGCTGCCGGCCGCAGGCAGTGCGCAGCAGGACGCTGCCGTTCCGGTGCGCCTGCAACTGGGTCCCGAAGGGGCGGCGATCGTGGTCGATCCTCGCACGCGCGGCGTGCTGGCGCTCGTGGGCGGCTCCGAAGCGAGCTACGGATTCAACCGCGCCGTGCAGGCGCTCCGCCAGCCCGGCAGCACCTTCAAGCCAATCGTGTACGCGGTTGCGCTTCGTTCCGGTCGCTACACGCCCGCCTCGCTGGTCGTGGATGCGCCCGAAGTCTATGACCAGTGGCGCCCCCGCAACCACGAGACCTGGAGCTACCGAGGTGCCGTTCGACTACGGGACGCCTTGGCGCGTTCGATCAACCTCGTGGCCGTGCGGGTCATGAGCGAGGTGACGCCGGCCGCGGTCGTGCAGTTCGCTGGCGAGCTGGGGATCCGGAGCGAGCTCGAGCCCACGATAGCGCTGGCCCTGGGCGCGAGCGCCGTACGGCCGCTCGAGCTGACCAATGCCTATGCCACGTTTGCGGCAGGGGGGCGCTGGCAACCGGTCCGACTGATTCGTTCGGTCAACGATGCGTCGGGCGCTCCGGTGACACTGCCGGCGCCGCCGGCTGCGCGCAGCGTGATGAGCGCCGCAGAGGCCTACCTCGTGACGAGCATGCTCACCAGCGTGGTGCAGGACGGGACCGGCGCCGCAGCCAAGCGCTTGGGCCGACCCGTGGCGGGCAAGACCGGCACGAGCAACGACGCGCGGGACGCTTGGTTCATCGGCTACACGCCCTCGATCGTGGCAGGCGTGTGGGTAGGTTTCGACGACAATCGTCCGCTGGGCCGTCGCGAGGGCGGCGCGCGCAGCGCCTTGCCCATCTGGCTCGACATCATGAAGGCGGCGGCAAAGGGTCCGGTGGTGGGTTTCCCCGTGCCCGCGGGCATCACGACCGCGAGGATCGATCCGCAGAGCGGGCTTCTGGCGTACGCCGGCATGAAGAACGCCATAGATGAGGTTTTTCTCGCGGGCACGGTACCCGCACAGACCGCTCGCCGTCCTGATGTGGTGGATGCGAACACCTTTATCATGGAGCAGTTCCGCAGTGTGCCTTGATTTCCGCTACACGGCCGAGCTCGCGGGCGAAATCGAAACGCGCTGGCAGGCCAGGTGGGAACGAGAGGAAGCGCACCGGCAGCCCAATCCCGGCGAGCCCGGCTTCGTGGCAGAGCGGCCCAAGTTCTACTGCCTGGACATGTTTCCCTACCCCAGCGGCGCAGGGCTTCACGTGGGTCATCCCCTTGGATACATCGCCACCGACATCGTTTCGCGTTACAAGCGCATGCGCGGTTTCAACGTGCTGCATCCGATGGGCTGGGACGCTTTCGGCCTCCCAGCAGAACAGTACGCGATCCAGACCGGCGTTCACCCGGCGCTAACCACGCGCAAGGCCATCGACAACTTCCGGCGCCAGCTCAAGCGCTTCGGTTTCAGCTACGATTGGAGGCGCGAGCTCGGCACGATCGATCCCGACTACTACCGGTTCACGCAGTGGATCTTCCTCAGGATCTATTCGGCCTTTTATGACACCGAGCAAGGGCGTGCCCGCCCCATCGACGAGCTAGTCGGCGAGTTCGAGCGCGGCGCGCGTCCAGTAAGGCCCAACCCGGACGCGGCCGAGTACGGCGACGCCGGCCGGAATCAAGACACGCCGAGCTGGCACAGCCTGACCCCGCTCGAGCGAAAGCGGATCGTCGACAGCTGGCGCCTTGCGTACGTCGGCGAGCAGCTGGTCAACTGGTGCCCCAAGTTGGGCACCGTGTTGGCCAACGAGGAGGTCATCGACGGGAAGAGCGAGCGAGGCGGGTTTCCGGTCGTGCGCAGGCCGCTCAGGCAATGGTTGTTCCGCATCACGGCCTATGCGGAACGACTGCTCGAGGGGCTCGACGAGCTCGACTGGCCGCACGCGACCAAGCTCAAGCAAGCCGCGTGGATCGGCCGTAGCGAAGGTGCCGAGATCGACTTTCCGCTGACCGAGCCGATCGGAGGCAGATCCTACGTCCGTGTGTACACGACCCGGCCCGACACGCTCTTTGGGGCCACCTACCTGGTGCTTGC
This sequence comes from Pseudomonadota bacterium, assembly GCA_022361155.1. Classification (NCBI taxonomy): domain Bacteria; kingdom Pseudomonadati; phylum Pseudomonadota; species Pseudomonadota bacterium. The sequence goes on along the minus strand of JAKSBK010000602.1, from coordinate 8,415 downwards.
GCCGGAGCACCCTCTGGTCCCGATGTTGCTCGCAGCTCCCGGCCCGTGCGAGCAGCGCGAGGCGATCAGGCACTATGTCGCTACCGCACGCGGTCGTTCGGATCGGGAGCGGCAAACCGACAAGCGCAAGACCGGGGTCTTCAGCGGTGCAGGCGCGATCAACCCGGCAACCGGCGAGCGGATTCCGATCTGGATCGCCGACTACGTGCTGATGGGTTACGGCCACGGCGCCATCATGGCGGTGCCGGGGCACGACGAGCGCGATCGGGAATTCGCCCTGGCCTTCAACCTGCCGGTGGTGCGTGTAGTGCAGCCCGCAGGCGGCGGTCGACCCGAAGGATGCTTCGTTGGCGCGGGCGAGAGCATCGCTTCGGAAAACGCCGAGGTGTCGCTCAACGGACTATCCACCTCCGAGGCCAAGCTGCGCATCGTGGCCTGGCTTGCCGATAGGGGCCTCGGCCGGCAGCGCCTGAACTACAAGCTGCGAGACTGGCTTTTCAGTCGCCAGCGCTACTGGGGAGAGCCGTTTCCCATTGTCTTCGACGAGCAAGGCGAGCATTACCCTGTACGCGAAGACGCGCTTCCCGTGTTGCTTCCCGACCTGAGCGACTACCGCCCGCCGGAAAGGGATGAGCCGCGCCCGCTGCTTGCCAAAGCTCGCGACTGGCTGAACACCACGGCCGCCGATGCCGGCGTCGCTGCCCTGACCCCGGAGACTCCGGTAATGCGGGAGACCAACACCATGCCCGGCTGGGCCGGTTCCTGCTGGTACTTCCTGCGTTTTTGCGATCCCGACAACCGGGAAGCGCCCGTTGGCAGGCCGGCCGACGACTATTGGCTGTCCGATACGGGAGTCGACCTGTACATCGGCGGCGCGGAGCATGCGGTCTTGCATCTTCTGTATGCCCGTTTTTGGCACATGGTCTTGCACGATCTGGGCCACGTCCGCTCGCGCGAGCCGTTCCGCAAGCTGTTTCACCAGGGACTCATCACCAGCTTCGCCTACCAGCGGGCCGACAAATCGCTTGTCCCCGTGGATGAGGTGCAGGAGACCGGACCGGACCGATGGATCGAGACGGGTACCGGAGAACCGGTGCAGCAGATCGTGGCCAAGATGAGCAAGGCGCTGAAGAACGTCATCAATCCCGACGACGTGATCGCGGCCTACGGCGCCGACACGTTCCGGCTCTACGAGATGTACCTGGGCCCGCTCGAAGCCTCCAAGCCCTGGAACACGCGGGACATCGGAGGTCTGTTCAGGTTCCTGCAGCGAGCGTGGCGCCTGGCCGTGGACGAGTCGACCGGGGAGCTGCGGCTGGCGCCGGTAGCCGACGCGGCCACCGAGCGCGAGCTGCACCGGACGGTCGCCAAAGTCGAGCACGACATCGAGCGGCTGGCGTTCAACACCGCGATCGCGGCGATCATCAAGTTCGTCAATTTCGCCGGCGCAGCCAAGGGCTTGACTCGCGACCAGCTCGAGCGCCTTGTACGCGTATTGAGCCCCTTTGTGCCGCATTTCGCCGAAGAGCTATGGGCCAAGTTGGGGCATCCGCCCGCAGTCGGCCAGCAAGCGTGGCCCAGCTACGACGAGGCTCAGCTCCGGGAACGGGAGATCGAGCTGCCCGTCTCCATCATGGGCAGAGTCCGGGCGCGCATCCGGGTGCCGGCAGACTCCGACCAGGCTGCCGTCGAAGCGGCCGCGCTCTCCGAGGATGCCATAAAGCAGCGCCTCGAGGGCAAGACCATCCGCCGCGTGATCGTGGTGCCGGGCCGCATGGTCAACATCGTCACCGATTAGCGCGATTTCCAGACTTCGCTCCGAGGACGAAAGCCGCTATGGCGCCATTGCGGACAGGCACTAGAACTTGAGGTGGCCCTTCTTCTTGTGCTCCTGAGCCTCTCCCATCCGGCCAACCACGCTGCCGGCCATCTTCTCGAACTTGAAGCCAGCGGGGATCCGCCAGGCGCCCCCGTCATCGGCGCGGATAGTGATGTCGACGTCGCCTGGATCGACATGGGAAGGGGTCGTGGCGACGAGCGTTTCTGGGTCGAACATCGTCACCGAGCCCGCCTTGCGCGTCCCGAAAAAGATGGTGTATCCGATGTCGCTGCGGAAGTTCTGCCCAACGATCTTGACGGGCTGCTCACCCTTGGTGTGGCCGACCCTGGGGTCGATGTCCAGGATCTTGGTGGTGCCTCCGCCATCGCACGCCGCGCCGTAGGCGAGCAGCACCGCTCCAGCCAGCACGTGGACTGCGGTAGGGTGTGCGCGCATCTACGTCTCACCATAGGCGACCTCGCTCCCGGTGGTCAAGCCGTCCCGGAGGGTGCGGGAAGGCTGCGGTCGCTGGGGTGGCCGGGGTGCCAGGCCGCCTACGAGCACAAAGCGTGCGAAATCGGTATGCTATCTCTCTAGCGGTTGGCAACGCGGGCTCGTAAAGCCTTCAACTACTCTCCGTACTTTGAACAACCCGGGGCACCGTGAAACAAAACCTCCTGCTTGTTGATGCTGATCCTCGGAGCCTGCGCGTACTCGAAGTGAGTCTCCGTAAGGCGGGGTTCAGCGTGGCCGCCTGCGGCGACGCCAATCGGGCGCTCGAGTGGCTCGAGCTTGGGCAGCCGGCGTTGATTCTCGCCGATACAAGGCTGTCGGGCATGGACGGGTTCGAGCTCGTCGAGCAAATGGGAAGGAACGACGATTGGTCGCAGATTCCCGTCATCTTTCTTTCGAGCGACCTATCTGTGGAAAGCAAGATTCGGGGGCTCGAGCTCGGCGTCGAAGACTACCTCACCAAACCCATCTACATCCGAGAGGTCATCGCTCGCGTCAAGCTTGCCCTGCAGCGGAAGCAGCGCCAGGGCATCGAGCAGCGTGATTCGCGCTCCGGCAAGGATCGGTTCAGTGGGTCGCTGGCCGACATGGGGCTCGTGGATCTATTGCAGACCATAGAGATCGGAAAGAAATCCGGGGTGCTCTACTTGAGCTCGGGCCGCTACCGCGGAGCCGTTTACTTCAACGACGGCAAGTTGTTGGACGCCGAGCTGGGCAATCTGGGTGGGATCGAAGCCGTCTACCGCGCACTTCTATGGAGCGACGGCAGCTTTGAGATCGACTTCCGACCGGTGCGGACGAGCGCCCGGATAACCGAATCGACCCAGGCCATTCTGATGGAGGGCATGCGCCGGGTGGACGAGTGGGGGCGTCTGCTCGAGCAGCTGCCTCCGCTCGAGAGCGTCTTCGAGGTCAACGAGAAGGAGCTGTCGAAACGGCTGGCCGAAATCCCCGACGAGATCAACGATATCCTCAAGCGCTTCGACGGCAAGCGTTCGGTTTTGCAGGTGGTGGATGCCTGCGGGGGCGACGATCTCGAGACGCTCACGGCCATCTCCAAGCTCTACTTCGAGGGGTTGGTCTACGCCACGGGCCGCCTGCGGCCATCGAGACCCCCGTCGGGCCCCCCCTCGCGTCCCTCGGCCGCGGGCAGCCGTGCCTTGTCCCTGCCGAGCGATTCCGAGGCTGAGCCGGGCGAGGCCGGTGGCGGCCCTGCCGGGGAGCCGGCTCCGGTCGATGACCAGGGGGACGTGGCCGCTTCGGAACCCGCTCGGGACGTGCTGCCAACCGATGAAGACCCGCGGGCCGATGACCCCCTGCGGGCCGATCGCGCCTCGCGGGCCGATGACCCCCTGCGGGCCGATGACCCCCTGCGTCCCGCGGTCGCACCGCAGGCGGTCCGGCAAGATGCGGTTGCCGCGTTCGAGCTCGAAGGCTCGTCGAGCTTGGCCCGGCCGTCCCTGAGCACGGAACAGCAGGGCCTGGAGCAACCGAGCGAAAGCGTGACCCGGCGCTCGCGACGAACGCGGCGGCTATCAAGCTCGATCGGGGACGTGCTGGCGCCGGCGGGCAGCGTACCCGCGCCGGCGCGCGATTCGACCGCTCCCAGGCGGGACACGGCGTCGTTTTCCATGCCCGAGGCCGGCCGGACCTCGGATGCGGCGGCCGCGACCGATTCCCCCGGGCGTACAGGCGAGCCGCTTGCGGCCGCGGACGAAGCTGCATCGGGCGAGACCCGCAGGCACACGTTCCCCGCTTCCCCACCCCGAGCCCCCGGTGTTCAGCCCGCCAGGGTTTCGCGACCGGCGCACGAGCGGGCCAGCCGACCGTCCACGCAAGCGGCCGCCTTACCCTCCCGCGCACCCGCCCGGGCGCAGATGGACCCCGAGCCCGATGGTGGGTCGCAGCCTTCGCGAATTCCCACCATGCAGGGCCACCCTGCTGCATCGCAACCACCGCCATCGGAGCCCGGCCCGCTGTCGCCGGAAGCTGGATCCGCGCGCACAGGGGCTTACTTGGACGAGGATTCGGGTGAGCTTGCACCGTACAAGGGCGCCGAGCGCAGCTCGTATCCGCCCCCGGCGCACGATGCCGAATCGGAGGCTTTCTTCTCGAGCGAGCCCGAGCCCGTGTGGGAGGATCTGCCCACCAAGCTGCCGATCTCCAGGACCTCTCGCCCCGCCATCATCGCTACCTGGGCGACGCTGGGCGTTTCGGTTTTGATCCTGCTCGGCTGGTTCATCTCGCAGAGCGACTCGGCACCGGCGCATTCCGTCCCGCAAGCACAGAGCCCTGCTGCGTCTCCCGGGTCGGCGGAGCGCGCAGCTGCCGAGCCGCCGCCTGCCCAGGGGGAATCCACGGCTTCCCCAACGCAGGGCGCTTCCCCGACGCAGGGCGCTTCCCCAACGCAGGGCGCTTCCCCGACGCAGGGCGCTTCCCCGACGCAGGGCGCTTCCCCGACGCAGGACGCGCGCCCTCGGCAGCCCGCGCAGCCAGCGGCCGCCGCACCTGGAATGCCTGCTGCCGGGGCCCAGGGGCTGCGCGAGCCTGCGCGCCCCCAGCCTCGGCTCGCGGAGCCGGCTCCCATCGAGCCGAGCGCTGCTGCCAAAGCCCACGGGGATCCCGGGGCGCAGCCAAGCGCACCGTCTCCGGACCCGGGTCCGGGGACCACCACGCCGAGCGACGTCTCGGAACGCTACAGGAAGCTGATGCAACGAGCTCAGAAAGCCAGCCGCAAGGAAGCACCCGACCTGTACAGGCAGGCGATAGCGCTGAACCCGGGCGCCGGCGAGGCGCTGAGCAAGCTGGCCTTTCATTTTCTCAATCGAGGAAAGAACAAGCAGGCCGAGGAACACGCGGCGCGTGCGGTGGCAATCGACCCGACCAGCTCGGAGGGCTGGATCGTGTTGGGTGCGGCACGGCAGGCCATGCGTGACCGAAGCGGCGCGCGCGATGCCTACCACAAGTGCGTCGAGATGGGTCGCGGTCAGTACGTCAAGGAGTGCCGTCAACTGGCGCGCTAGTCGCTGGTAAGACGGCCCGGGAATCCGAGCCGAGTTTCTGGGCTGTTGTGCGTCGCCTGACGGGCGAAGATTGGGGTAAGCTCAACCCAGATGACGGGACACGGCACGGACCAGGTGGTGCTGGCCGTTGTGGGCGCTGGCGGGTGGGGACGCAATCATGTCCGCGCGTTCGCTTCCTTGCCACAGGCGCAGTTGCGCTATGTGTGCGACCATTCGGCGGCAGCGCTGCAACGCGTGGCACGTGAGTTCCCGGCTATCCGCCCACTGGACCGATTCGAGCAGGCGCTGGCCGACCCCGATCTCGGCGCGGTAGTAATCGCTACGGACGTCGATTCGCATTACGAGCTGGCGAAGATCGCCCTGAGCGCGTGCAAGGACGTGTTCGTCGAGAAACCGCTCACCATGTCGGAACGAACCAGCGCCGAGCTCTGTGACCTGGCCGAGGCAAGGGGGCGAATCCTCATGGTGGGTCATCTGCTGCTCTATCATCCGGCTGTCGAAGCGCTGCACGCGCTGGTCGAAGGAGGGGAGCTGGGTGACGTCCGCTACACCTACGCGCAGCGCCTCAACCTGGGCGTCGTGCGGCAGCGGGAAAACGCCTGGTGGTCGCTTGCTCCGCACGACATTTCGGTGGCGAGCTACCTGTTCGGCGACGAGCCTCTGTCGGTGAGCGCCACGGGCGGTGTGTTTCTGCAGACCCGAGAGCGCATCGAGGACGTCGTGTTCGCCACGCTGCGCTACCCGCGTGATCGACTCGCACACATCCACGTCAGTTGGCTCGATCCGCACAAGACCCGCAGGCTGACGGTCGTGGGTTCGCGCAAGATGGCCGTGTTCGACGATGCCTCCGCGGACCAGAAGCTCAGTCTCTACGACAAGGGTGCAGAGGCCTCCAAGGACGCGCTTTCCTATACCGAGGGCGTGCGCATACGTACCGGAGACATCCGGATTCCTGCGCTCGCCATGGCGGAACCGCTCCGCCGCGAGTGTGAAGCGTTCATTCAAGCAGTTCGTTCCCGCAAGCCTCCCAAGAGCGATGGTCGCTCCGGGCTGAGCGTGGTGCGGGTGCTGGAGGCGGCGACCCGTTCGCTTTCTCAAGCGGGCACAAGGGTGAGTCTGGCGACATCCGCTGCAGCCTGCGGTCGACCGAACACCACGTCTCGAGGTGGTGCATGACCTACGTCCACGAAACCGCGGTGATCGACGATGACGTAGAGCTGGGAGAGGGGGCCCGCATCTGGCATTTTGTACATGTGTCCAGCGGCGCGCGCATCGGCGCCGGCAGCGTGCTCGGCCAGAACGTCTTCGTCGGAAAAGGGGTGCGCATTGGCAAGCGGACGAAGATCCAGAACAACGTTTCCGTCTACGAGGGTGTCCGGATCGAGGATGACGTTTTTTTGGGCCCTGGCTGCGTGTTCACAAACGTGCTGCGCCCGCGTGCCTTCATCGAGCAAAAGGACGCGTTCGCCCCTACGCTGGTTCGACGAGGCGCAAGCGTGGGGGCGGGTGCGGTGATCGTATGCGGCCACGAGCTTGGCGCCTACTGCTTCGTGGGTGCGGCCGCCGTGGTCACCAAAGACATCCCAGCCCATGCACTGGTGGTCGCCAACCCGGCTCGTCGCAGCGGGTGGGTGTGTCGTTGCGGCCGGCGGTTGCCGGATGCCGGCGAACGAGACCAGCGCGTTCCTTTCGTGTGCGCCTCGTGCGGTGCCAGCTTGGACATCGGTGCCACGGCGGTGCGGCTGTTGTCACCCCCGGACTGCGGATGAGCGAATACGAGCCCGTTCCTTTTCTCGACCTGAAGGCGCATAACGAGCCGCTGCGTGCTTCGCTGCGCCAGGTCATGGAAGGCGTGGTCGCGAGTCAGCGCTTTGTGATGGGACCTGAGCTCGAGGCCTTCGAGCTCGAGATCGCCCGTTACCTGGGGTGCCGTCATGCCATCGGCGTCTCGAGCGGCACGGATGCGCTGTTGGTTTCCCTGATGGCTCTGGAAATCGGCCCTTGCGACGAAGTGATCACCACGCCCTTCAGCTTCTTTGCCGCCGCCGGCTGCATCGCACGCGTAGGAGCGAAACCGGTGTTCGTGGACATCGACCCCCTGACCTACAACCTGGACGCGGGCCTTGTGAACGCCGCCGTGACCGAGCGAACCAGGGCGATCTTGCCCGTGCATCTGTTCGGACAGCCATGCGACATGACTGCGCTGATGCAGGTGGCCGCTCGGCATGGGTTGCCTGTGATCGAGGATGCGGCCCAGGCAATAGGGGCGCGGACCGACCAGGGCATGGTTGGCGGCCTGGGCACCCTTGGTTGCTTGTCCTTCTTTCCCTCCAAGAACCTGGGCTGCTTCGGCGATGGAGGGTTGGTGCTGACGCAAGACGACGCCCTGGCCGAGCGGGTGAGGGTCTTGCGCGTCCATGGTGCCAAGCCAAAGTACTTTCACCGCCATGTCGGTGGAAACTTCAGGTTGGACGCCATACAAGCCGCGATCCTGCGCGTGAAGCTACCGCATCTCGAGCAGTGGACTCAGGGCAGGCGTCGCAATGCGGCATGCTACGACGCGTGGTTTCGCGAGGCGAGCCTGCCGGGCGAGCTTCTTCGCACACCGGCCCGCACCACGGCTGGGCACGTCTACAACCAGTACGTGATTCGGACCGCACGCAGGGACGCGCTGCGCGCGCATCTCGGAGCCCGTCGGATCGGCTCCGAGATCTACTACCCCAAACCGTTGCATCTGCAGGAGTGCTTTGCCGGTCTCGGGTATCGAGCCGGGATCCTGCCCAAGGCGGAAGAGGCGGCGCTGCAAGTGCTGGCGCTGCCGATCTTTCCCGAATTGACCCAGGCGCAGATCCGGCGCGTCGTCGATAGCGTGCTGGCTTTTCTATCCAGCGAGCACCCTGCGCGCTCACGCGACGCTACCTGACCCGCCCCGAGGCTCGGGGGCTACGCGGAGTGCTCGTGTCTGCGCTCCTGCGATCCCCGAACGATGATCTGGAAACGAGAACGCGGCTAGCCCTCAACGTTGGTTCAGACGGGCACGCGCCAGGCGCTCCGGCGCCG
>JAKSBK010000601.1 GCA_022361155.1 Pseudomonadota bacterium | reverse complement strand
GGAAATGCAGGTGCATGACGCTGGCGCCCGCGTCGTAGGCCTCGCGGGCCGACCTGGCCATCTCCTCGGCACTCACGGGCACGGGATGGCGTGCCGGATCGGTCAGGACCCCGGTCAGCGCGCACGTGACGACGAGCTTGCGCTCGCTCATGGATCGACCGGGCTCATGGATCGACCGGGCTCATGGATCGACCGCGCTCATCGGCCGACAAGACCATCGAGCTTGCAGATTATCGAGAGCATGACCTCGTCCGCACCCCCACCGATCGAGGCGAGCCTGCCATCGCGATACAAGCGGCTCACGCTGGCTTCCCACATGTATCCCATGCCACCCCAAAACTGAAGGCAGGTGTCGGCGACCTTGCGGGTCAACCGTCCCGCCTTGAGCTTCGCCATCGACGCCAGGCGGGTCACGTCCTGCCCCTCGAGACAACGCTCGGTCGCTTCGTAGATCAAGGCTCGCAGGGCTTCCACCTCGGTCAGAAGCTCCGCGAGGTGAAAGTGCACCCACTGCTTGTCCAGAATCGAGCTCCCAAAGGCCTGGCGGGAGCGCGTATACTCGATGGTGTCCGAAAGCACCTGCTCGATCGCTCCCAGCGCGTTGGCCGCGCCCCAGAGCCGTTCCTGCTGGAATTGAAACATCTGCATGGGAAAGCCCTGACCCTCGTGGCCGATCAAGTAACGCCGCGGCACGCGCACGTTGTCGAAGAATACCTGAGCCGTGTCCGAAGCCCACATGCCTAGTTTCTTCAGTTTGCGCGCGCGCTCGACCCCCTTGGCCTGCATCGGGATCACGATCAGCGACTTGTTCTTGTACGGGGATGCATCGCTCGTGTTGACGAGACAGCACATCCAGTCAGCTTGCAGACCGTGGGTGATCCACATCTTGCCCCCGTTGATCACGTAGTCCTGCCCCTCCTTGCGAGCAGACGTGCGGATGGCAGCCACGTCCGATCCGGCTTCGGTCTCGCTCACGCCGATGCATCCGACGAGCTCGCCAGCAACTGCGGGCGCAAGAAACTCCTGCCGAAGCTCGTCCGAACCGAACTCGGCCAGCGCCGGCGTCGCCATGTCGGTTTGAACGCCTATGGCCAAGGCCACACCACCGCTTTTGATGCGGCCGAGCGCTTGGGCGAGCACCAGACCGTAGGAGAGATCCAGATCCAAGCCGCCGTAGGCCTCGGGCTGGGTCAGCCCCAAAAAGCCCTGCTCACCGAGCTTTCTGAACAGCTCGTGAGCGGGAAACCGCTCCGCCTGCTCCCAGGCAGCGACGTGGGGATTGATCTGCCGCTCGATAAACGCATGCGCCGAGTCCCGAATCTGCTGGTGCTGCTCGGTGAGCTTCATTTCACGAGGTCCTTGGGCACGAGTGATTCTAAGGTCGGGCAACGCCGAACGAGCTTGCCCCGAGCTCACGCCGCCTGCTCTCGGCGCAGGTGGCCAACGCAAACGCAAGCACCTTGCGGGTATCTCTGGGGTCGATGATGCCGTCGTCCCACAGGCGCGCCGCCCCAAAGAGCGCGCTCGACTCGCGATCGATCTTGGTCTTGAGCGCTTCGCGCATCTGGGCCGCCTGCTCCTCGTCGAGCGACTTGCCCGCACGCTCCAGCTTGGCGCGTGTAACCAGATCCATCACCGTGGCGGCCTGCTCGCCTCCCATGACTGCAACGCGGGCGTTGGGCCAGGCGAACAGGAACCTCGGGTCCAAAGCGCGACCACACATCGCATAGTTGCCCGCACCGTAGGACGCGCCGACAAGCAGCGTGATCTGGGCAACGCTCGCGTTAGCCACCGCCTGGAGCATCTTGGCGCCGTGCTTGACGATCCCCTTCTCCTCGGCATCGACGCCGACCATGAAACCCGTCGTGTTCTGCAGGTAGATGATGGGAATGCCGGCCTGACAGCAAGCTTGGATGAAGTGAGCGGCCTTGGCAGCTCCGGCCACATCGATCGGACCGTTGTTGCCAACGAAGCCGCAAGGATGCCCCTCGATGCTCGCATGGCCGCACACGGTTTGAGGCCCGTAGCGGCCCTTGAACTCCAGCAGGTCCGAAGCATCGACAACGCGTGCCAGGATCTCACGACAGTCGTAGCGCACGCGCGGATCGAACGGGCTGACACCGAGCAGCTCTTCGGGATCGTAACGGGGCGCTTCACAGGCGGGCCGATCGACCGGCAGCGGCCGCGCGAGGGCCTTGCCCGCGAGCTCGCGAGCCAATGCGATGGCCTCGGCATCGTCCTGGGCCACGTACTCGACCGTACCGGACTTGCGAGCGTGCATTTCCGCGCCGCCGAGCTGTTCGTCGCTTGCCTCTTGCCCGAGCGCGGCCTTGACCAAGGGCGGGCCGGCCAAGAAGATCCGGGCCTTGCCCTGCACTGCCACTACATAGTCGCTGAGGCCGGGCACGTAGGCTCCGCCGGCTGTCGAAGAGCCATGAACCACGGTGATCTGCGGGATTCCGGCCGCGGACATGCGAGCCATGTTGGCAAAGACTCGACCACCATCCACGAAGATCTCGGCCTGGTACATCAAGTTGGCGCCACCGCTTTCGACCAGGCTGAACATCGGGAGCTTTTCGACCAGTGCGATCTGCTGCGCCCTGAGGTGTTTGCGCAGCCCCATGGGCGTAACGGCGCCCCCCTTGATCGCGCTGTCCGTGGCGTAGATGACCGCCCGCCGCCCGCATACGAAACCGACACCGACAACCGCCCCCCCTCCCGTGATGCCCTCCCTGCCGTCGTCGTCGTGCATGCGAAAGCCAGCCAGGCTCGAAAGCTCGAGGAAGTCACGGTCGCCATCGAGCAAGCGCGCGACGCGCTCGCGCGGAAGCAGCTGGCCACGTGCTGCAAAACGCTCGGCCTTGCGCCCCGAGTGCTCGCGCACGGCCTGCTCCAAGGACCGCACCTCCTGCACCAAGGCCCACATCTGCGCCCGGTTACGTTCGAACGACTCGCTGTCGGTCTTCAAACGCGATTCAAAAGCGGGCACAAGCCCGTAGTGTAGCACGAGCCCTTGCCCGATCCGTGCCCGATCCGTGCCCGATCCGCCGGCGCAAGCGGCCGCAGGCCCTAAAAGGAGTCGATGAGCCCGTTCAGCGTCGTGCTCGGTCGCATGGCCTCGGAGGCCAGCTTCGGATCGGGGGCGTAATAGCCGCCCACGTCTTTCGGCTCGCCTTGCACGGCGTTGAGCTCACCTACGATCTGCGCTTCGTTCTGGCTCAGGGCCTCCGCCAGCGGGGCAAAACGTGCTGCAAGCTCAGGGTCGTCACTCTGCTTGGCAAGCGCCTGCGCCCAGTACATGGCGAGGTAGAACTGGCTGCCCCGGTTGTCGAGCTCCCGCACCTTGCGCGACGGCGACTTGCCCTGCTCGAGCAAGGCCTCGGTCGCTACGTCAAGCGCGCTGCCCAAAAGCCTCGCCCTGCGATTCTGGGTCTGAGCCGCGTACTGCTCGAGTGAGGCAGCCAGCGCCAAGAACTCGCCGAGCGAGTCCCAACGCAGATGATTCTCCTTGTTGAACTGCTGCACGTGCTTGGGTGCCGAGCCGCCCGCGCCGGTCTCGTACAGCCCGCCGCCCTGCATGAGCGGCACGATCGAGAGCATCTTGGCGCTCGTGCCAAGCTCCAGAATCGGAAACAGGTCGGTGAGGTAGTCGCGCAGCACGTTGCCGGTCACGGAAACGGTGTCCTGCCCCGCCTTCAGGCGCTCGAGGGTGAAGCGGGTCGCCTCTACCGGGCTCAGGATGCTGATCGCGAGTCCCTGCGTGTCGTGCTCCGGAAGGTAGCCCCTGACCTTCTCGATCAGCTGCGCATCGTGCGGCCGTGTCTCGTCCAACCAGAACACGGCCGACGCGCCCGTGGCCCGCGTGCGGGCAACCGCGAGCTTGACCCAGTCTCGAACGGCTGCGTCCTTGACTTGGCACGCACGCCAGATGTCACCTGCCTCCACCTTGTGTTCCGTCAGCGCCGTGCCTGACTGGTCGATCACCCGCACCATGCCCGGCGAGGGGATCTCGAAGGTCTTGTCGTGCGAGCCGTACTCCTCGGCCTTCTGCGCCATAAGGCCTACGTTGGACACGCTGCCCATGGTGGATGGATCGAACGCGCCGTGCTCTTTGCAGAAGCTGATGACTTGCTGGTACACGCCCGCGTAGCTGGCATCCGGGATCACGCACTTGGTGTCCTGCTGCCGGCCGTCTCGATTCCACATCCGACCCGAGGCGCGGATCATGGCAGGCATCGAGGCGTCTATGATGATATCGCTCGGCACGTGGAGATTGGTGATGCCACGGTCGGAGTCCACCATGGCAAGGCCTGGGCGTTTGGTGTAGGCGGCCTGCAGGTCGGCCTCGATCTGGGCTCGCTTGCTTTCGTCGAGCCTGCCGAGCGCAGCCAACACATTGCCCAGGCCGTCGTTGGGATTGCCCCCTGCCTCGCCGAGCGCCGCACCGTGCCTGGCAAAGACATCTTTGAAGAATACCTTGACGCAGTGACCGAAAATGATCGGGTCGGAGACCTTCATCATGGTCGCCTTCATGTGCAATGAAAACAGCACGCCCTGTTGTTGGGCGTCCTGCATTTCGCGTTCGAGGAACGACCTCAGCTCGCGCACGCTCAGAAAAGTGGCATCAAGGATCTCGCCGGCCGTCAGATCGATCTTATCTTTGAGGACGGTGACCTGGCCGTCCTCGCCGCTCAGCTCAATGCGCACGAAACCGTCGCGCGCCACGCTGACCGACTGCTCGTTGGAGCGAAAGTCGCCCGAGCTCATGTGGGCGACGTGGGTCTTCGAGTCCGGCGACCATGCGCCCATGGGATGGGGATGGTTGCGAGCGTATGCTTTGACAGCCTTGGGCGCGCGACGATCGGAGTTGCCCTCGCGCAGGACCGGGTTCACCGCGCTGCCCTTGATCCTGTCGTAGCGCGCCTTGATCGCCCTGCCGTCTTCAGTCGTTGGATCGTCGGGGTAGTCGGGCAGGCGGTAGCCCTTTGCCTGAAGCTCCTTGATGGCAGCCTTGAGCTGCGGGATCGAAGCGCTGATATTGGGCAACTTGATGATGTTGGCGTGCGGCTTGTGCGTGAGCTCGCCCAACTCCGCAAGCGCATCGGGAATCCTCTGAGCCTGCGTCAGTTCGTCGGGAAAGCCCGCGACCAGACGGCCCGCCAACGAAATATCCCGGATCTCGACCGAGACGCCGCAGGCACCAGCGAAGGCTCGGACGATCGGAAGGAAGGAATACGTAGCCAGAGCGGGCGCTTCGTCGGTGTGGGTGTAAATAATACTGGACGCTGCTTCAGTCATGGCGGTTCGGATCCGGCTTGAGGTCGGGAGGGGCTCGCAAGCGTAATCCGTGATAGGCCCGCCGCGCTACCTCGTAGCTGCAATTCCCTGCAGCCGTAGCCCACCGCCGCAAGCACGAAAGCCGCCGTGGCGCCACTCCGATTCCAAACACCGGTTCCCGTCCAGAATGGATGCCAGAGCGAGCGCGCCCGCAGACAAAACCGCAGGAATAGCAGCGCTATTTCGAGGATTTTTTCGAGGACGAAAGCCGCTATGGCGCCATTTCTGGACGGGAACTACTGTACGGTCCAGTGGTTCTTGCCATACACGAGCTCGGTGAGATCCGCCTTCTTCGACTTCTGGGCCTGCGATACCTGGTCGAGCAGCAGGTCCTCGTAGGTCGCGCGTTGCCCCTGATAGAAGACGCCCATAGGCTCCGGAAACTCCGGCCAGTGCATTTGCGCCAGCAAGAACGCCTGCTCGCGGTTTGCGGTGTCGTGAACCAGGATCTCGGCTTCGCTGACGTCCGAACGCTTCACCGCGCGTAGGCGCAGCCGATCGAGCACCAGCGCCATTTCCTGTTTCTTGCCATAGACGAGGGGCTTGCCGTGCTCGAGCTCGATCTGTCGTTCGGTCCGCACCGGCTTGTCCGTGATGACTGCGAAGGCGTCATCGTTGAAAATCGGACAGTTCTGGTAGATCTCTACGAAGCTCGTGCCCTTGTGGTGGTATGCACCCAGCAGCACGCTCTTGAGGGGCTTGGCCTGCACATCGACGCTGCGAGCGACGAACGTAGCGCCGGCCCCAAGGGCAAGCGACAAGGGGTCGAATGGATGGTCCACCGTACCCATGGGCGAGGACTTGGTTACCTTGCCGAGCTCACTTGTGGGTGAATACTGTCCCTTGGTCAGCCCATAGATGCGGTTGTTGAACAGCAGGAAGTTGATGTCCAGGTTTCGCCGCAGGGCATGAATCGTGTGGTTGCCGCCGATGCTCAGGCTATCGCCGTCCCCGGTGATGACCCACACGCTCAGCTCGGGCCTCGCCACTTTGAGGCCCAGCGCCACCGAAGGGGCTCGACCGTGAATAGTGTGGAAACCGTAGGTAGACAGATAGTAGGGAAAGCGACTCGAGCAGCCAATCCCAGAGATGACCGCAAACTCGCTCCTTGCGCGTCCTGTTTCGGCGAAGGCCTGCTGGGCGGTCTTGAGGACCGCGTAGTCTCCACATCCCGGACACCAGCGAACGGCCTGGTCGCTTGCGAAGTCCTTCGGTTTCAGTGGGGGGTGCTCATGCGGTTCAGCCACGGTTACGCTCCAATGCCAACACTACGAACGATTCACTATAAACGGCGGGTGCGCTCTGGTCACGCGGACTGGCTGTCCGGCATACCTGCCGCCGAACCGCGGAGACCGCGTCCGCTACAGGTGGGGTTTGATAGCTGCTTCGATCTCCACGACTTTGAAGGGCTGCCCCTGGACCTTGTTTACGGGTATGCAGTCGACCAGGAAGCGCTCCCTGAGCAGACGAACCAGCTGCCCGCCGTTGAGCTCGAAGACGAACACCCGCTTGAAGCGGCGCAGCACGTCGCCGGTATTGCGCGGCAAGGGATTCAGGTAGCGAATCTGCGCATGCGCAATACGATGGCCAGACTCACTTAGGTGCTCGGTTGCAGCAGTGAGCGCGCCGTGTGTCGACCCCCAGCCCACCACAAGGACTTCGGCGTCGGCGTCGCCTTCGACCTCCTGTTCGGGGATCTCCTGGCTGATGCCGTCGATCTTGGCCGCTCGTATCTCAACCATCTGCTGGTGGTTTGCCGGGTCGTAGCTCACGTTGCCGCTGATGGCCTGCTTTTCGAGACCCCCAATGCGGTGCTCCAGCCCTGGGGTGCCGGGCACGGCCCACGGACGCGCCAGAACCTCGTCTCGATCGTAGGGAGCAAAGCCGTTCATCTGTTCAGATGCCGCGTGCGTCGTCTTCCACGCCATGGACAGGGTCGCCATATCGGGGAGCCTCCAGGGCTCGGAGCCGTTCGCCAGGTAGCCGTCCGTCAACACGAACACCGGGCACATGTAGCGGGTGGCCAGCCAGACCGCACGGTAGGTGAGCTCGAAGCACTCGCCGGCGCTCGCCGGAGCGACGACCGGGACGGGGCACTCGCCGTTGCGGCCATAAAGCGCCTGAAGCAGGTCGGCTTGCTCGGTCTTGGTGGGCAGTCCGGTAGAGGGGCCGCCGCGCTGCACGTTGATCACGACCAAAGGCAGCTCCACCATGGTAGCCAGGCCCACAGCCTCCTGCTTGAGCGCGATCCCGGGTCCTGAAGAGGCCGTGCAGCCGAGCGCCCCGCCGTAGCTGGCCCCTATGGCGGCACACACGCTGGCGATTTCGTCTTCGCATTGGATCGTGCGCACATCGAAGTGTCGCTGGCGTGCCAGCTCATGCAGGATGTCGCTGGCCGGTGTGATGGGGTAGCCCCCATAGACCAGGCTGCGACCCGCATTCTTGGCGGCTGCCACGAGGCCGAGCACGGTGGCCTCGTTGCCCGTGATGTTGCGGTACACACCGGCCGGCAGCCGGGCTGCCTCGACCCGGAAGTAGACGGGAAGCAGCTCCGTGTTGAAGCCGTAGTTGTGGCCGGCCTGCAGGGCCAAAATGTTGGCTTCTGCCAGCTCCGGCCTCTTTGCGAACTTGCTGCGCAGCCAATCCGCGGTCGGCTCGAGCGGCCGGCCGAACATCCAGTAGGCAATACCAAGAGCGAAGAAGTTCTTGCACCGATCACGTTCCTTGGAGGAAACGCCGCTCTCCTGCAGCGCCTTGCGAGTGAGCGATGTCATCGCGACGCCCACGACCTGATAGCCCTCCAGGCTGTCGTCCTCCAAGGGGTTGGATTGGTACTCCGCCTTGGCCAGATCCCCGCGCGTGAACGCGTCCGTATTCAGCAGTATCGTGGAACCCGATCGCATATCGGCCAGGTTGAGCTTGAGCGCGGCCGGATTCATCGCCACGAGCACGTCCGGCTCATCGCCGGGCGTGTAGATGTCCTCGCTCGCGAAGTTCACTTGAAACGCGGAAACACCGGCCAACGTTCCAGCGGGCGCGCGGATCTCGGCAGGAAAATCGGGCAGCGTGGCCAGGTCGTTGCCAACGTAGGCCGCGGTGCTCGTGAACTGCCCGCCGGTTACCTGCATGCCGTCCCCGGAATCACCGGCAAAGCGTACGACTGCGTGGCGAATTACCAGCTCGGCCTTAGCTGCGCCGGACGGTGCTGACTCGGTGTTTTCCTGCATGATCCCTGCTGGGCTTTCTGCTGGGGCTTTTTAGCATTTTCGGTGCCTAGCGCCAAAGGGCGTAACCCCGATTCTTGAGGGTCTCACCGGCTCGAGGATGCCGGCGCCAGGGCGTGGCCGCTTGCGCGGGCCGATCGGCCGATCGAGCCGGCGGCTGGTGACCGATCCTGGCCAGCCCATGCTTGACGTCGCTAGGATTGCTTAGGGTAGCCGGTGCGAAACCGCAATCCTCGTGGAAGCCACGAACAGCGCCTTGATTGCAGAAATGCTGGAAAATCTGGCAAGAGGCGCTGGCTACCCACGCCGCGGGCGGCGCGGGCCCGGACGGGACCGGGTGCGGTACTTGGGTCGAGCCTTGCGACCGCCGGCTTTGGCGCTGCGCCCGCGGCCCCGGGTTCGGTACTCGGCCTCGCCCGTGGCGCCAGCTTGCTCCGCCGGCAACGCGTAGACCTGGCGCCGCAGAATGGACACGTCGGTCACGCGCAACAGCAGGCGGTCGCCCAACGTGAACGTGTGCCCGCTGCGACGCCCGGAAAGGCGGATCCCGTGCTCGTCGAGCTCGTAGTAGTCGGCCTCGAGTTGCTCGACCGGACACAAGGCGCTCACAAAGGGCTCGTCCAGGGTCACGTAAAAACCGCGGGCGGTCACACCCGTAACCACCCCCTCGATCGTGTCGCCGATGCGGCTCTGCATCAGGAACGCCGCGTACAGGTCGATCACGTCGCGCTCCACTTGCATGGCGCGGCGCTCGAGGCGGCTGGACTCGAGTGCTTGCCCGGCCAGCAGCCCGGCCTGGCCCGAGCGGACCGGCCGATCGTGGAGCAGGCGTTTTACTGTCCGATGCACGCTGAGATCGGGGTAGCGACGGATGGGCGAGGTGAAATGGACATAGTGGCTCTCGGCCAGGCCGAAGTGACCGATATTGACCGTGTCGTAGCTGGCTTGTTGCATGGCGCGCAGCAGCAGATAGCCCAAGCTCATGGCGTGAGGCGTGCCCTCGATACGGTTCAGAAGCCGCGCAAGCTGCTTGGAATCGAGTGCAGCGTTCGCCTCCAGGCGAAAGCCCAGCGCGCCGGCCAGAGCAGCGAACGTTTCCATGCGTTGCTCGTCGGGGGGTGGATGGACCCGATAGATCGCAGGCACGTCGCGTTCGCTCAGCTCGCGCGCGACAACCTGGTTCGCAAGGAGCATCAGCTCCTCGATCATGGCATATGCCTGCGCGACGCCTGGGTCTTTGCGGCTCCGGTAGATGGTTTGCGGCTGGCCGCTGGCCTCGTCCAGACCGACTCGTGCCTCGGGCAGCTCGAAGGTCAGCGAACCCTGTTTCTTGCGCTTGCGATGAAGCACGCGCGAAACGTCGTGCAGCGTCCGCAGCAGTTCCCGGCGCGCCCAGGCGCCAGGCTCGCGAGCTCCTCCGGTGTCGAGCCCCAACGCTCCCGCCACGGCGGCGTAACTGAGCCGCGCGCGCGAGCGAATCACGGCTTCGACGAGCCGGTGGCTCACGACCAGCCCCCGCTCGCTCAGCTCGATGTCCACGACTACGGCGAGCCGATCGCACTCGGGTTTCAACGAGGCCAGGTCCGACGCAAGGACCTCGGGCAGCATCGGCAGCGCGCGATCGGGAAGGTAGATCGTGCAGCCACGAGCCAGCGCTTCGCGGTCCAGCGGATCGCCTTCGCGGACGTAGTGCGCGACGTCCGCGATAGCTACCACGACCCGAAAGCCACCCGACGCGCGCCTCTCCGCCCACACGGCATCGTCATGGTCCCTGGCATCTTCGGGATCGATGGTGAGCAGCTCGAGCGATCGCAGGTCGCTGCGACGCTTCCTCTCTGCGTGCGAGATCCGCTTGGGCAACGCCCTGGCGGCCTGCTGCACTTCCTCGGGGAAGGATTCTGAAACGCCTTCCTTGATCAGCGTCTTGGTGACCTCGAATTCGAGTATCTTGTCGGCATCGAGCGCATGCACTATCCGTGCCTTGACAGCGTCGCCCGTCGTGGAGGGGTAGTGCACGATTTCGGCGATCACCGCCATGCCGGCACGCACCCCAGGTGGCAGCGCGCCTTGCACCACCACGGGCCCCCCGAGTCGCAGATCGTCGAGCTCGATCCACGCCCGCTTTCCAACTTGCTTGAGCGCGCCGCTCACGTGGCGCGTGCCGCGAGAGACGATCTCGACGATCGCTGCCTCGGGCCGATGCGCGCCCGCCACGACGCGCACACGGACCTCGTCCCCGTGCATGGCAGCGCCCAGTCTGGCGGCCGGTACGAAAAGGTCGGGACCGGCTTCGGCGGTGCTCACGAAGCCAAAGCCCCGCGGGTTGACGCTGAGACGACCGCTCAGCACCCGATCTCGGTTGGGTGCGCGTTTGACTCGCCTTTCACCGGAACGCATGGATGCCCCCACCTTCGGTCGTGACGTAGAGGGTGCCGTCGGTTGCCGCGACGATGCCGGCGACGATGTCGAAGCCCACGTTGTGCTTCCATAGCACATGTCCGTTCGGCGCCACCGCATACAGGAAATCGTCGCGCGAGCCGAAAAAGAGATTGTCGCGGGCGTCGATCCAGGGCGCTGCTGGAAGCGGTCCCGCGCTCTGCACTTGCCAGCGCCAATTCCCTAGCGCGTCGACGGCGTGCAGGCGGTGGTCTTCGCTCGCTATCACGATGAGATCCTTGGACGTGACCGCAGGCGCAGCACGCTTGTCGGCTTGCGTTTCCAGAACGAAGCGCAGCTTGCCGAGCGGCCCAAAGCGCAGCACCTGGCCGAGCGCGTTGGCCACGACGACACTGCCGTCGCTCATGAGCGCGGCGGGCGCATCGATACTTGCTCCGGCATCGGCGCGCCACGCGACGCTGCCGTCGCTTCGCACGGCCAATACACGGCCGATCTCCGTGCATACGACGACCAGCCCCTTTGGGTGCAGGGAAGGTCGCGTGCTGAGCCTGCTCGGCGTGACGACATGCCATAGCACTCGACCTTCAGGGTCGACCGCGTACAGACCATCGCCCGCCACATACACCGTGCCGTTGGGAGCCACGGTAGGTCCACCCCGCGGCGAGGCCCGTACCGGAACGCGCCAGCGACGATTGCCGCGGCGATCGAGCGCCAGGAGCTCGCCGGAGCCAGCGACGATGTAAGATCGTCCCTGGGCGTCGACGGCGGCGCGGCTCGGTCGTCCGGGGCTTACCTGGGGCAGGCGAAAGGTCCAGCGCACAGCTCCGTCCGAGCCGAGCCCCAGCACGCGGCCGTCAGCCACGGTGGCCACCAGTGTGGCGGTGCTCCCAACGGCCAAGGAGCTCACCGCACTGCCCAGCTGCCGCGTCCAGCGCAGCCGTGGCTTTTGTCTCGGACCGTGGATCGAAACCGAGCCGAGACCCTCGTGGCTCGGAGCTGCGCTCGCCTGCCGAACGGCGCCTGCCCCGGCACGAGAAACGTCTCGCACGCGCCTGGGGAATCGACCGATTTCGGCATGAGGCTGGCGTGCGCGCGGCTTCGTTGCCGGAGGAGCAACGCATGCGTCGAGCGCGATGCACAGTGTGGATGCGACAAGCCAGGTCCATGCGACAAGCCAGGTCCATGCGACTGCCGATCGCGCGCCATCGCAGACGCCTGGGGCGGTTCGCCTCGAAGTTGGCTGTGTTGCCATCTGCTTACGGTTCGGTCCGGGTCGTTTGACTCCTCTCGGTCGTTCCAGGCGCATAGCGCTGCCACACGTAGACGCGGCCGGCCTTCAGCATGGCGATCCGGGAGCCCGAAGGGGAGAGCGCCAGGTCCACGCGCTTCGCGTCGGACGGGCGCCATCCAGCCGGCACCAGCAGCTCGCTGTGCGCGTGGCTGCCGAGGCGCCGAAGCACGATGCCGCGCGAACAGGCCCAAAGGTAGTGGCTGCCGTCGGCCGTGACCTGCCCCGCCGGTAGCGGCGAGGGCAGTACTGCGCCCGGGCCCAGTTGAATGCTTGGCCCACGGGGTCGCGCTTGTTCGTCCATGGGCACCAGTCGCAGATCGGAGCCGCGCGCGACCACGATGCCACGTGGCGTCCAGCCGAGCACTCGGAACCCTGCGCTGTCGCGCCGCTGCGCCTGCGGCAAGGCGTTGCAGTCTTGGCCGGCCGGAGGCGGTTGGGCGTCGAGCAGCGGCTCGGAAACGGCCTGGGTCTCGAACACACCGGCGCGCGTCTGCTCGATGGGCACCACACGTAGCGAATAGCCCTTGCAACCTCGCTCGATGCGGCTCACTGCAAACCGGCCCGACGGATCGTGCACGAGTGCGCTGCCCCCGCCTGTAGCGGCAGCGATCTGGCCGCTTTCGAGATGGTAGAGCATGGGTCGGGGGCCGCGCAGCAGCAGCGACTGCTCGTCCAGGAAAGCCAGAGCGGAAAGGCGCACCTCGGGCGCGGACGGGGCCGAGTGCGCGAACGGCAACTCGAGCGGCGGGGCGGGCGTTTTCACCAGGCTGGCAAACGCTTTTTCGGCTGCGGCTCGGTCCCGCTTCGGCACGCGATAGCCGCGGTCGGCGAGCCGA
Source organism: Pseudomonadota bacterium (assembly GCA_022361155.1). Taxonomy (NCBI): domain Bacteria; kingdom Pseudomonadati; phylum Pseudomonadota; species Pseudomonadota bacterium. The sequence continues at coordinate 12,039 of JAKSBK010000601.1, read as the reverse complement.
TCGAGCGCTTCGACTGTTTCGAGCACGCGCCGTTCGGCCGCCAGGGCCGCGACCCGAACCGCAGCGGCGCGCCCCGCTGCCAGCGACCTGCCGCACAGGACTCCCCTCAGCTGACCGATCTGCAGCAATGCCCCGTCGGACTCGCGACAAAGCATGCGGTGGATGGCGAGCACCTGCGAGGCGCTATGCAGGGCTGCCGGGTAGCGCTTGCGGCGCACTTGGTTGCTCGCCTGCTCCGCAAGCTCGCTCAGGGTGAGCTCGGGTTGCGTCTGTTCGCGGGCCAGCCCCCCGGGTCGGTTGAGCCACACGAGCCTCATGGTATGCGGCTGCTCGGCGTGCTCGAGCTTGAGATCGAGCCGAACGACCAGATCGGCGTGACCGTCCGCATCGTGATCCTCGGCAGCGATCTGGAAAGCGAGCTGCTCCGAGCCGCGCGCGCTCGCGAGCGCGCGCAACCGCTCGAGCAGCCGTGGTGGTGACTCGGTTGCCACGATCCACGTTTCGCGGTCGCGCAGCGCTTCGGGCACCACCGGCCCCTGCCCTGGGTCCGCGCCCAGGCTGAAGCACTCGACGTCGATCTCGACCAGCGCGACACCCGCGGCAAGTTGGCGAACGGGCGCCTCGAGCAAGCGGCAGCCAGCGGCCAGCACGAGCTCGGCACGGGTGGGGCGCGCGGCAGCGAATCCCTGCGCATCGGCGAGGGCGTATTGCAGCGACACGCGGCTCGCGTTCGCGGCCACAAACAACGCGTCTGCATCTCCGTCCCCATCGAGGTCGCTCGAGAGCAGCGAGCGCAGCGAGCCAGCCTCGGGCCGGACTACCGCCTCCCCTATGCTCGCCTCGAGCGTCCCATCGGGATAGGTCAGGGCTGCTGCTGGCTCGCCCGGTGTAGGACCTGCCGTTGCTGGCGAGGCCGCCTCGTCGGGGACGTTGGATGGAGTCGTCGAGAGCTTCTTCGGATCCTTGAACGGTACGGGATCACCCCGGCACGCGAGCAAGCCTAGCGTCGCCGACGCGAGCGCCCACACGATTCGATGCTGTCCCTGGTGGTCGGAACCTGTGAGACGCATGATTCGTTGTTCCGCGGGCCCTTAGTTCAGGTACCTCGGCCGGTCGTCGTCTTTGGCCGCGCCTCCCTGCAGGACCTGAAAAGGCGGCCGGCGGGCGGAGCGCCCGCGCTTGCGAATCCGGGGTCGCTGCATCCAGCGCACGTAAGCCACCCCCGCTGCGATGGAGGTGAGCGCCGCGGCAAGCCTGACGAGATTCCGGTCCGCCAGGAACATCAGCACGCTGAAGCCTACGAGCAACGCCAGAAGCTGTCTCGGCGTCATGGACCAGACGCCAAAGAGCGCGAGGCGGCCTCCGCGCAGGGTCACGGCCATGGCCGCGATCCCCGCGTACGTGATGGGGCCGGCGCCGTACAGCGGCCCTTGCGTGTAGGCCGGCACGAGCTGCGCGGTCAGTACGGCGGCGGCGCCGGCCGCCAGCGTGCCTGTCAGACACAGCTCGGCCGTCCTGCGCGCGCCGTAGCTCAGCTCGAAAGGAGCCACGATGAGCCAGATGAAGAGCAGGCTGACAAGCGTCGAGATGACTCCTGCCGGCGTGGTGGGTTCCACCGCCACGTAGCTGACCAGCTGCCACAGCGTAGGCAGGCCAAGCTCGCTCGCGTGCAGGGCAAACCACTGGGAGACGGGCATGCCCACGAAATTGAGCAGGAGCTGGGCGACGAACGCGGATAGCAGGCCGATGACGAGCTTGCGAACGAATCCCGTAAGTCGCGGAAAAACGAACTGAAAGGCGCCGCTCACTGCATTTTTGTAGCCCTCGTAGCGCCGCTCCGCAAGCTCCGAGCAATCCGGCAGCAAACGGCGGCACCCGATTCCTAGGGGCCCGAGACGTCTGACCTCACCCTACACTCGTAGATGGGCGTGCCCGGCCCGTCCACGAAGAGGTCTTCGCAATTCGATTCCCACAGCGGCGCGCCGTTCGTGTTCCAGGCCTCGACGTCCAAGACGTATTCGCCACCCGGGAGCATCTCGAAGTCGATTTGCCTGACGCACTGGGCCATGTCGCCCCGGCAGGTCCCAAGGGCGGGCGAATTGCAGTCGACCTCGATCTCGGCCGCGCCCGTACGCTGGAACAAGATCCAGCTCACCCGCGCGACGTCTGCAATGCGCACACCCGTGAGGGGGTCCTCGCAAGGCTGGTAGTTCGCGTTGGTGGTCGTGCGATCCATGTCCCACAGGAAGTTGACCGATAGCGGCCCGGGAGCCGCTACAGGCTCGTCTTGAAGGTTGATGATGCAGCCTCCAAGCGATAGGCCCAGGGTGGCAGCAAGCGAGAGCAGTGAGTGACGACGCAACATAGAACAAGCCTCCATCAAGCTGGTGTCCTGGAACGGAAGAGTAATCGCTGCTGCAGGATACCGGGGTCGCGCCGGTTCGGCAGGTTCGTTCCCGCTCCGACCACGTGCAGACGCGCTGACAAGCCGCCGTATTCAACCACGCACACACCTGCCGGTATTCTGCCACATCACGGGACACCGGCAGCGAGCGCGATGATGGAGTGCCCAGCGCGTTTCGTCAAACCGGGCCCTTACCCGAAGGCCTTCGGACGAGCTGATGAACCGATTCGGGCCAGGAGCGTTAGCCGGAGACAGAAGCTTCCGGCTAGGTCGTCGCAGTCGCGGGATAGCGTATCCGCTGCGCCGATTCGGACAGCCGGATCACTCGCAACCAGGCGAGCACCTTGATCACGGGATAGGTCGGATCCAGCTCGAACCAGCGGGCGGCGAACTTGGGCGACATGCCGAACTTGTGGTGGTTGTTCTGAAAGAGCTCGCCCAAGGTGACGAAATCCCAAATGAGGGTGTTGCGGGATCGGTCGGATCGGGTCGTCTCGAAGTTTCTGTAGCCGTACTTGTGGCCGCACCAATTGACGATCGCCCCATGGATCGGGCCCATCATCAGATGCACTGGCAGCAGCAGGTAATAGCCCCAGTGTGGGGCAAAAGCTATGTAGTACGACACGTAGGCGGCGGCGAAGGCTCCCATCACCAGCAACTTGTTGGAGAGCTCGTCGATCAGAGGCCATTCGGGGGCGCGTCCCTCGAAGCGCGGCTCGGTGACTGCGGTACGGTCGACATGCGCTTTGTACTTCTTGAGCGTGAACCACATCATTTTGAAGAGATTGCGGTGGTAGTAGGGCGAATGGGGGTCCTTTTCGGTGTCGCTGAAGGCGTGATGCTCTCGATGCAGGATCGCGTAGGCCCGCGGGTTAAGGAACGAGGTGCCCTGGGAAAAGAACGTGAGCAGGTAGAAGAAGCGCTCCCAGCCTCGACTCATGCTGAACATGCCGTGGGCGCCATAACGATGCAAAAAGAACGTCTGGCAAAACACGGACAGCAGCCAATGGCCGACGAAGAAGCAGGCGATAGCGAGCACGTGGCCTCTCAGTCTCGGCGCCTGGGCGCCTCGGGAATCCGTCGAGGGCAGACCGGCGCGAGGCCGGCCCACTATAGTCAGGGTGAGGTAATGTTCAAGCGTGCCATCGGATGCCTCGCCTTGGAATTGAGCAAGAGCAACCCCGGCGTGTGGGCTCCCGCCCGACGCCGACCGCCGCGCAAGGTGCCCAGATCGAGCCTAGGCCAGGATGGAGACCTGCGCCACTTCCGGCCACCCGATCGCCGACCACCGCGGTGCTAGCCGGGGGCCCGCGCTACCATCTCTTCTTTAATGGAGCGGACCCTGCTGATTCTGTGCGGCCTCGCCGGCCTGACTGCCGTGGTTCTTGGCGCCTTCGGGGCCCACGGACTCGGAAACTACCTGCCGGCAGGCGACGCGGCCGCAAGGCAGGGCTTTTGGCGCACCGCGGCCGACTATCACCTGGCCCACGCCCTTGCGCTTGGGCTCACGGCCTATCTCGTTCGACGTGGTGCCGGCTCGGTGGCCGCATGGGCGGGCTACCTCTTCGCCGGCGGCGTCGTGCTGTTTTCCGGCAGCCTCTACGTCATGGCACTCACGGGTACCCGCGCGCTTGGCGTAGTAACCCCCCTAGGCGGAATGCTGCTTGTGGGTGGCTGGGCCGCCGTGGCGCTCGCGGGCTTCAAGGTGTCGTCGCGCTAGGCCTTGTTCTTGTTCCCGCGCGAGGCTTCCGTTCCTTCCAGAATGGATGCCAGAGCCAGCGCGCCCGCAGGAGCGCAGCGAAGGAATAGCAGCGCCATTTTCAAGCTTCGCTCCGAGGATGAAAGCGGCTATGGCGCCATTGTGGACAGGAACGGGCTAAGCCGCTTCGGAGGCATCGAGTCCGCGTCGGGCACGCTTGTCGCGGTAAAGCTCCTGGTCGGCCATGACTACCAGCGCCTGCCCGCGTGGTTGACCACCCTGGCTGACGGCCACCCCGCAGCTGACGCGTAGCTGGCGCCCGCAAACGCTCGACTGCTCCACCTGGTAGCGCACGCGCTCCGCCACCGCCCGCGCCGCGCTGGGATCGGTCTCGGGCAGCAGGATCGCAAACTCGTCACCGCCCAGGCGCGCCACGAGATCGCTCTTGCGAAGCGCGTTGTGGCAGCAGCGCGCCACGGTGCGGATGGCTGCATCGCCAGCGGCGTGGCCACAGGTGTCGTTGAGCCCTTTGAGGCCGTCCAGATCGAGCATGATGACGGCCACGCTGTGGCTCGAGCGATCGCAACGCGCCAGCTCCCGCTGGAGCGCGTCGTTGAACGCTCGGCGGTTGGCTGCGCCGCTGAGCTCGTCCTGGCCGGCCAGCTTGCGGAGCTTGTGCAGTTCGCATACGAGCGAGTGGATGCTGGTCAGCATCGGCTGGGCGGCCAAGGCGTCATCGGCCAGCGCCCGTGTGGCCCGCTCGAGCGCACCCCGCGCCTGCTGCCGGTCTTCGGCCGCTCCCAGATCCAGCAGCGCCGCCAGCGCCTCGCCGTTGATGGCGATTTCGGGCTCCTGCTCGCCGCCGTGTGCCCTGAACACCCCGCTCTCGGACTGCTGGTCGGTCGCCGGAGGCTGGGAGGCACGGAGGCCGGCAGGGATCGACGATCGCCTAGGCAACACGCTGGGACGGAGGCTTGGTGGGTTCATGGCAAGTACCGGTCAGGGGTCTTGTTGGCCGCCTGGTTGGGCCCTATCCGACCACGCTACAAAACGTAGCCGCGAATGACAAAAAAAATCCAGTTTCCATGTAGATCGGGCCGGTCTCCATGTAGCTTGAAACAGGTGCACGTAGGGCAACGTGTGATGCTCATGCGACCTTTCTCATGCCCACCCGGCGTAGCTTCTTCATGATGGGTAGCTCGCTTTCGTAGAGCTGCTTGACGCCGTCCCCCAAGGCGCACTCGATAGTGCGCGTGTCGCGGACCAAGCGATTGAGCCCGGGCGGTTCAACCGAAGCGGCCTGATCGCTGCCCCACATGGCCCGGTCGAGCGTGATGTGACGTTCGATGACGCACGCCCCGAGCGCCACGGCGGCCAAGCTGGTTGCGAGCCCCACTTCATGACCCGAGTAGCCTATCGGGACACCGAAGCGCGCGCGTAGCTCGCCGATGCAGCGCAGATTGAGCTCCTCGGGCTTGGCGGGGTAGGCGCTCGTGCAGTGCAGGATGATCAGGTCGTCGGTTCCCAGCACGTCCACCGCGTGATCTATCTCGTCCATGGTGCTCATGCCGGTGGACAGCACGATGGGTCGCCCGTAGCTACGGTAGCAGCGCAAGAGATCATCGTCGGTCAGCGACGCGGAAGCTACCTTGAAAAACGGCGGCACGAAATGAGCAACGAAATCGATCGATGCCTCATCCCAGCAGGACGCGGTCCACATGATGTTGTGCAGCCGGCAGTACTCATCGATGGCCTCGTACTCGGTCCGTCCAAACTCGAGTCCTCGCTTGAGATCGCCGTTCGTACAGCCGAAAGCGCTGCTGCGCGGCCTCGCCAATTCCTCGGCACCGTAGACCACGTCCACGGTCCGCTTCTGAAACTTGACTGCGTCGCATCCGGCCACAGCAGCGACCGAAATGAGCTTGCGCGCGAGATCGAGGCTACCGTTATGGTTAATCCCGATTTCTGCGACGATGAAACACGGTTCACCGTCGCCAACCCGGCGATCGCCGATGCTGACCGTTGTTGTCATGCGATCCTCTCTTGGTAACCGTTCAGGCAATCCGCCAGCGTTGTGTTGACGCGTAGCCGTTCACCGAGGTCTTCGCTTCCGCGACGGCTTGCTGGGGCCTGAACGCTTGCGTTGACCTGATGCCTCATGCTGCTCGCCTTGCCGTCTCCTGGGCTGCAACGATCCAATCGCTAACCTCGCGAACCGCACCCTGGCCTCCTTGGGACAAGGTCACGAGCTTGGCGACCGAGATCACCTCGGGTACCGAGCCGGGGACCGCAATCGGCGTTCCAACCCACTGCATGCAGGCCAGATCGTTGATGTCGTTGCCAAGGTAGGCCACCGCGTCCGGTTCGAGGCCACGTGCGCTTACGAGTCGTTGCAGCGCGGAGAGCTTGTCGTTCTGGCCTTGCACGCACTGCACCCGCAGCTTGTCGCAACGCGCCGCTACCACGGAGCTCGATTCGGTGGACAGCACGATCACCTCGACGCCGGCGTTCTTCACGCGCGAGATGCCCAGGCTGTCACCACGATGACAGCATACGGCTTCCACGCCCGTCTCGTCGACGATAACTCGGTTGTCGGTCATCACGCCGTCGAAGTCGAGCACCAGGAGCCGGATTCGTGCCAGGTCACAGGCGGGCGTCCGGCGGCGGCGCTGCTGGGCAATCAAGCCGATCAGCTCCAGGTCTTCGGGCTCATCGACCTGAAACGAATCGAGCACGCTCATACGATAGACAGCGATCTTGCCGCCGAGGCGGCTGCCGAGGGTACGCAGCACCCAGGGGCGGAACAGGTAGATGGAGCCGTTCTCGATCAGGTCCTGCGGTGCGTCCTGACGGCGCAGGCGCCGCATCGGATGGTAGTTGAGCGCCCGGGGGCCGCCGGCCTCGAGCCGCCACATGAAGCCGCTGGCGCTGGTCGCGGAGAACAGGGAGTCCGCTTGCTGGCTCTGTAGCTCCGCGATCGCGTTTGCGATCGCGTGAGGCGGCCTGAGAGGCGAGGTGGCCTGCAAGAACACGATCAACGTAGGGTCGAAATCGTAGTCGGCCTGAATCCGTCCCAGGGCGTGCAGCAGCGCGCTTTCCGAGCTGCAGCGGTCGGTGGCGAGCGTGGCGGGCCGATCGATGATCCGTGCCCCGCAGCTGCGGGCTGTGTCCGCAATGGCGGGATCGTCCGTGGAGACGAACACGTGCTCGATTGCGGGTGTCGCCAGCGCGTGCTCGATGCTGTGCGCAAGCAGAGGCTTTCCCGCGACGAGGCGCAGGTTCTTGTGCAGGATGGCACGCGAGCCGCCGCGGGCGGGAATGATCGCCACGGGGAGCTCTCGGGACGGATGAGTGGAAGGGGTCGTGCTCATCGGACAACGGCTGACTTCACAAGGCTGCTGGCTCGCTTTGGACGGGGGCGCCGCACCCTGTTACCTGTTGGGAATGCAACGAACATGCCGGTGAAAATCGGCCTGCGCCCGCCGGATGGCTGCCGCCGGTCCACGGGCCATGGTTGATCGAGGCAGGCCCCGAATGGGCACGTGCGGAGCGGATCGCGCCGGCAGTTTGGCGTCAGCGCTCCCTCACCGCGCGTCAATCGCTTGACCGCGCCCTCGCGGCTTCGTGCGCAGCAGCGGGTTGCCGTTCCGTGTCCGGCCGAGTGTCCGGCCGCTGGCCCGCGCTGGCCAACCGCTTCGGCCAGCTGCGAGCCCAACGGGGTCGACGTGCACGCGATGGCGGCCGATCCGCGTTCGAAGCGGCGGCAACCAGCGCCCCACGGCCACCCCCGGCCTGCCGCTGGTACGTGCGTTGCAACCGCACGGGCAGATGCAGCCCAAGGCAGACAGCATCCGGGTGGCTTGCACGCAACAGCGTGGCAGCGACCTGGCGCTCCCGAATCAGCACATCGTGGGGCGCCGCTGGCCCGAGCTGTGGGAGCAGCTACGCAACGCGCCCACGCCGCGCGACGTCAGGGAGCTGAGCCACACGCCGGAGTGGACGCTGCGCATCGACGGGATCCAGCTTACGAGCGCCTACAACCGGCCCTCCGAGGCTCGCCTGCAGGCCGAGCTCGTGCCGGAGAACAGCCGGGAGGCCCACGTCTACGGCATCGCATTGGGCGACCTGCCTCGCGTGCTGCTCGAGCGTGCCCAGCTCGAACGACTTTGGGTGAGCATCATGAGTCGCTCGGTTGCTCGCGAGAGCCTGCGCCTTTGCGATCACAGCGACTGGCTGGGCGATCCCCGTGTCGAGCTTCTCTTGGCGAACGCGCGCAGCGAGCTACGGCGGCCCTACGCCGTGGCTCCGGCGTGCCTGAGCCTGGCCGGCGCTCGAAGCGCCCGCCTGCGGGACGCACTGTATCTGGACCTGCAGCAGCCCTTCCGAACGGCGCACTTTGCGGAGCTCGAGGCGCAGCTGGCTCGGCAAATGCAGCGCAACCGCCCGCTCATCGCACGCGACGGCGACGTGCGTGCGCTCTACGGCCGCTACCGCTCGCAGACCGCGGTCGTCGTGGCGGCGGGACCATCGCTCGACGTCCAGCTGGACTGGCTGCGAGCGCACCGGAACCGTGTTCGGGTGATCGCCTGCACGACCGCGCTTCGCAGCCTTTGCAGGGCGATGGTCACCCCCGACGTCGTGGCAGTGGTCGACCACGACCCGGCCATGCGGCGCCACTTGCTGAACGTGGACCTCGAGTCCTTGAGGGGCGTGCCCCTCGTATACGTCCCCAGCGTGGACCGCGGGCTGCTCGAAGCCTGGCGTGGACCGCGCCTCGCCGCCTACCTGCACCGGCCCCGTTTCGCACAGCTGCTGCGAGAGCAGCCTCGCGGCAGGTTGTTCTGCGCCGGCACGGTAGCCCACGCCTGCGTGGACCTCGCGGTCAAGAGCGGTGCTCGAGAGGTGGTCTTGCTCGGCTTCGACTTCGCGTTTCCAGCAGGCAGGAGTCACGCGCAGCACGCGGGCTCGCTCCATGACCTTGGGCGCGGGGCGGCTCCGATGCACCTGCGCAACCGGCATGGTCACGAGGTCCCGACGAACAGCAGCTTCCTGGGCTATCTGCGCGATCTCGAAGCCTACATCCGCAGGTCGGCCGGGGTGACGTTCTATCAAGGCCGCGGTGAGGGCGCCCTGATCGCCGGGACCAGGGCGCTCGAGCAGCTCGAGTGCGGCGAGGCAGCGCCTGCAGCTGAAACGGGACGGCTCGAGGAGCTCGAGCATGCGTGAGCTCGCGACCGCCGCGGTGACCTCGTTGCGGCTCGGCATGCACGGCTCGGGATCCGCGGCGCTCGCACGACTTGTCGACCAGCTCGCAGGGCGCTTCGCGCAACGGGGAAAGGCAGCTTTCCAGCCGGAGCTGCTGGGGCTGCTACGTGCCCTGCTCGAAGCGCAGCAGGCCGCCGACTACCTGCGTCTCGCGGACCTGCTCGAGCACGAGCTCATGCCCAGGCTCGCGCACTACGACGCTGGCGATGCAGCAGCACAAGGGAAGGTGTGACGTTGGGGCTCGACCTCGTGACCAGTGACAGCGGTGCGCTGACCGTGCGCTTCGGCGGGGTCTACCTCGACGACCCCGTGGATCCGCACAAGGGGGCGGAGTCGTTCGCACGACGCGAGCAGGTACAGAGCGCGGATCACGTGATTGTGCTGGGCGGCGGGCTCGGCTATCGGGTCCAGCGGCTGCGCGAGATCGGCGCTCGCAGCGTGATCGTCTTCGAGCCCTGCGAAGAGCTTTTTGATCTCACCCGCCAGCGCTTTCAGGGTCGTTTCGAGGGGGCTGCCAGCTTCAGCGATTTCGCGCCGCTGATGGCGCACCTGACGAGCTATACCAGGCCCCGCGAACGCTTCGTCCTGCTGGTTTCCCCCGCCTACAGGCGCGTCTTCCCTGACGCCCACGAGCGCCTCAAGCGGGTGCTGAACGAGGCACAGGGATTGACCGTCGTGCGCGAGAACACAGTGATCGAGCGCAGCCGCATCATCGCGGAAAACACGCTCGGAAACCTGGCGTGGCTAGCCCAAGCGCCGCTCGCGACGAGGCTCGATCGGCCTCTGGCGGGCACCCCGGCGTTCATCGTGTCGGCAGGTCCGTCCCTGGACCGCAACGGCCATCTGTTGGCGCGCGCGGCCAAGCACGGCGCGATCTTGGCGGTCAACACGTCGTCGGCGGCTGTCGTGGCCGAAACCGCACCCATCGACGTGCTGGTCGTCATCGAGAGCCTCGACTCCTCGCGGGCCATGCTCGAGGCGGCGCCCCACGCTCGACTGGTAGCGCTCGATCTCTCTGCGGCGCGCGAGAACTTCGCCGTGCCCGCCCGCAAGCGCGCGGCTTTCTTGACCAAGAGCCCTGCCTATGACTCGCTATCCAGGGCGCTCGGCGCGAGTCCGCTGGTCTACGGCGGCAGTGTGGCCACCGCAGCCTTTTCGCTGGCCCATCGTTGGGGCGCCGATCCCATCGTGCTGGTGGGTCAAGATCTGGCGTACACCGGGGGCCGTGTCTACGCGAAGCACACCCCCTACGGCGCCATGCGTGCCATCGTGCAAGGCAACACCATCAGGCTCGAGGGCTGTCCCGAACGCGACGAGGCCTACACCAAGCGCGGGCTCAAGAAGCAGCCGCGTAGCCGCCCGCTGCTTTCGACTCCAGCCTGGGGCGGAGCAGGCACCGCGGCGACGACCCACGATCTGGTGCTGTTCCAGCACTGGTTCGAAGCCAGCGCCTACCATCTAAGGGGACAGCGGCGCCTGATCAACGCCACCGAAGGCGGTGCGTCCATAGCGGGTTACGAGGAGCTTTCGCTCGGCGCGCTGCTTGACGAGCTCGACGAGCGCTCGGATGACCTGCACGAGCAGGTGGCCGCCGCAGCCACGCTAAGCAGCGAGCATCTGGGTGCCATCCGGGGCGAAATCGTGGCAGGGGCACGCGAGCTGTCGCGGGCGGCGGGTCGCTGCCTCGCACTCGCGCCCGGGAGCCGGAAGCTCGAGCAGGCCCAGCAGCAGGTCAAGCGGGCCGCCCGCAAGGCCCCTGTGGCAGAAGCCCACAGCTCCTCGGAGCTGATGCTCATCATGAAGAACCGGGAGCTGTCCCTGCGTGCACGAACACGCAAGACCTATGCGGCCATTCGCGACAGCGCCGTTCGAGTCATCGAGCTCGCTTCGCAGCCGTAGACCGCACCGCTGAGCGCGAGCGTCCGCTCGCGGCGTTGCTGGTCCTTGGGGCCTTGCTTCCAAGGGAAAATCGGGCCTTCGCTCCGCTTTGGCCGCCCACAAGACCGCCTGGCGAGCCGTGGGCGAGGCGAACGCCCCGGTGAGGGGTACTGGTTTTTTCCTTCAATATTTTTCGGCGGTCATCCGAGTGCCTGGGATGACGCCGCCACGGCTGCAGTGAGCGCCCAAGGCGACGAGCCGGTCAGGAACGACCATCAAGACCTCACGGAGGAGGCCCATGACCATCACGATCAACACCAACATCGCGTCGCTCAATGCACAGAGGAATCTGGGCAAGACCCAGACCTTGCTGCACGGCAACCTGGGCCGTCTCAGCACGGGTTTGCGCATCAACACAGCGGCAGACGACGCCGCCGGTTTGGCGATCAGCGAGAACTTGAAGGCCCAGATACGCAGCCTTGCGCAGGCGCAGCGCAATGCGCTCGACGGCGTCAGCCTGTTGCAGACCGCAGAAGGCGCCCTCAACGAGGTCAGCGGCATCCTGACGCGCATGCGCGAGCTCGCTACGCAAGCTGCCAACGGCACGCTCGGGACCGCGGAGCGAGGTTTCTTGGATCAGGAGTTTCAGGCACTGAGCAACGAGATCGACCGCATTGCCGAAGTCACCGAGTTCAACGGCACGCAGCTGCTCGACGGTACGGCCTCGGCAGGCATGGACTTTCAGGTTGGAATCAACTCCACCAGCAACGACAGCTTCACGGTTTCGATAGCG
>JAKSBK010000600.1 GCA_022361155.1 Pseudomonadota bacterium | reverse complement strand
TTGTGATCCGTGGTACTAGTACAACGGCCCGGCCCATCCGCCGAAACCGTTCAGGCTTCCTATTCGTCCATGGCATCAGACCAAGTTGAGCTGCTGCACAACTCGCGTTTCCCTCGCAGCAATCGCTACGACGCCAAGTGGGTGGCCCGAAATCAGTGCCCGAAGCCCCGGCGCCCTTTCGGAGCCCTTAGAGAAGGTTCTCGATGTGCTTTCTGATCTTGCTCGGCTCGTTGATGGGTGCGAAACGCTCCACGACATTGCCCCGCCGATCGACCAAGAACTTGGTGAAATTCCACTTGATCCGGCTGCCGAGCACGCCGCCCTTCTGGGCCTTGAGCCACGCATACAGCGGATGCGTGTTGGGTCCGTTGACCTCCAACTTGGCGTACATGGGAAAGCTCACGCTAAAGCGCGTCGTACAGAAGTCGGCGATCTCGGCCTCGTCTCCTGGTTCCTGAGCGCCGAATTGATTGCAGGGGAACCCGAGCACGCTGAAGCCGCGATCGGCGTAGGCGTCCTGGAGCTCCTGCAGGCCCGCATATTGGGGTGTGAAACCGCACCTGGAAGCCGTATTGACAATCAGCAGCACCTTGCCCCGATGCTCTTCAAGCGTGGTGACGCGGCCCTCGATGCTACGCACGGCTACTTGGTAAAGCGGTGTGCTCATGGGAACAAGCAAGCGCTTAGCAAGGGCTCCCTGCTTGCGCGAGCGATCGACACGGCGCCAAGCAAGCTGCCATCGCCCGCGGTGACGGCCAGCGCGGAAATACTGCTGCGTCGCAGTGCGCGGTCGGCCTCCTCGAGTTTCTCGCCCCTGAAGATGGTCTCGACCGGCCGCGTCATGTAGTCGGTCACAGGCATCTCGAAGTGAGCCATGCAGCTGCCCTTAGCAGCAGCCGGCCTCACGGGCTAGCGCTACGCCCGCGGACCGTCATGCCGCCAGGCTTGGGCGATCGGCGAGCGGAACTGCGTTAGAGTACCCGCCATCCATGAGCGGGACCGAGCCCACGCGGGGACTGGCGGGCAGCTGGCTGCTGACGGGTGACGCCCGGCGGGGCCCGATCGCCGCTGGGGCCGTGGTGCTCGACGCCGGCGAGCGCATCGTGCGGGTCGGCGCGGCAGCTCGGCTGCGGCGGCAGTACAGCAAGGCAGCGTGGCAGCAGCATGCCGCGGTGCTGCTACCAGGTCTTGTCAACGCCCACGTCCACCTCGAGCTCAGCGCCCTGAAAGGACGGGTCACCGGCGGCCGGGGCTTCGTGCCCTGGCTGCGCGAGCTGCTTGCCGCACGGCAAGCCGTCTCGGAGCGCGAGCGATCCAACGCCATTCGCGCGCAGGTTCGCTCTCTCTCAGACTACGGCACGGTCGCGGTCGGCGAGGTCACCAACTCGCTGGCCGCAGTTCCCTTCTTGGCGAAAGCACCGCTGCTGGGACGCGTGTTTCACGAGATCTACGGCCTCGGCAGCGCAGCGGCTTCGGCGGCCCTCGCGCGCGCCCGCACCCAGTTCCAGGACATTCGTGACTGGCCCGCCAACCTGAGCTGGTGCCTTGCGCCGCACGCGCTCTACAGCGTGCCCCCCTCGACAGTCGAGGCCATCGTGGCTGAAGCGCGCGAGCGAGGCGTGGTCACGAGCCTGCACCTGGCGGAGCATCCGGCGGAGCGTGCGTTTCTCGCCGATGGCGGAGGACCGTTTTCAGAGCTCATGCGGCGTCAAGGCCGGGAGCAGGACTGGCTGCCACCCCACATGGGCCCGGTGCAGTATGCCACGGAGCTCGGGGCGCTGAATCCTGGCGTGCTGGCCGTGCACCTGACCGATGCGTCGGCTGCCGAGCTCGGCAGCGTGGCCAAAGCGCGTGCGCCTGTGGTCCTGTGCCCCCGCTCCAACCTGCACATCGAGGGCAGGCTACCCAACCTGGCCGCGTTGCTCCGGGCCGGGGTCGAGCCCGGCCTGGGCAGCGACTCGCTGGCTTCGAATACCAACCTCGATGTGCTGGCCGAAGCCGCGACCTTGCAGGGCCGCTTCCCTCGGCTTTCCGCGCGCACCTGCATCGCCATGGCCACGAGTTTTGGTGCGCAGGCGCTCGGGCTCGGCACGAGCCTCGGGCGCCTCGCGCGGGGCATGCGGCCCGGCGTACTGGCGATAGCGCACGGCCCGACACCTCCAGACGACCCGGAGCGCTTCGTGCTGACAGAGCTCGAACGCCCGCGTAAGCTGCTTGCTCGACCTCCGCGGCGGATCGCCGCCGCAACCGCTGCTACAAGCAAGACAACCACAAGGCGCCGCGCATGACCACCGCGCGCACATTTCGCAGCTACGCCGGCCAAGCAGACCAAGGCGGTCAAAGCGATGCAATCAGCGTTGCGCCTGGCGCTGACAGGGGCAGGAAGGTCGCAGCAAAATGGACAACGAAGGGCAGTGCTAGACCTTCAGGAGGTTGCTGAAGGGCTTGCGCCGCTTCCAGCGATAAGCGCCGAAATCCCGCGCATCGGTGGAGAGAATCCTCCCGTCACCCGTCACCTCGGCGCAAACGACCAGGGAGGCGTCGGCGAGGTCCATCGGTAGCCCATGATACTTCTCCATCAATTCGAGTACCCGAGGCAAGTGAGCGGCCGTCAGGTCAAAGATGCGTGCAGCGCCCGAGTCGATACCGATCAGGAGCTTGCGTGCCACGGCGGGACCAGCCTCCCGTTGCAGGAGGTGTATCGTTTCTGTCAGCACGGGCCACGTGGTGACCAACCCTTCGCTCTGATAGCGCCCGAGCGCCGTCACTGCCGCAGGATGGTGCCGGTCGCTCTTGATGGTGAGCGCGACGAAGAATCCGGTGTCGGCCAGGATCATCGTTTGTGGTGCTTGCTCGAGAAGTCGAGCCGCCCCTTGTAGTTCTCCGAGAGATCCGTTGGACCTGAGCTGGCGCCAACCAGTCCACAGTCCTCGAAGATCTCCAGGGCGCTCCTGTCGGGCAACGTCTGTGCATACAGGCGTAGCGCAGCCTTGATGATGCTGCTGTTGTTTTTTCCGGTTGCCGCTCGCGCGCGCCGCAGAAGGGCCTGCTCCTCTTCGTCGAGACGAGCGATGACCCGGGCATCGGTTCTGGATCCGGCCATTTGTCATACAATATGTCGTACAGAACGAGGCGTCAACAACTAGGAACGCGCCGCGTGTTCTGGACCTGGCCGCTGAAGGCGTCCCGATACCAGTTTGGCAAGGCCCGGGACGCCCCCGGGACGCCCCACAGCGTGGATCCTACAGCCTGGGGCTTGTGCTACAATATTGGGATGTCATCTGCGTGCCGAGCCGGTTCGGGAGCCGAGCCGGTCCCCGTTACACCAAGAATATCGATCTGCTCCTCGACGCGAGTGACTGCTCCACCTGGCACCATGGCCGAGGGTACACAGGCCACGTCAGTGCGATGAGCATCTGAGGTCGGAGTATGCGCGGCTACACTACGGGGGCCCATGCCCGTGCCTGAAGAGCATCATTGGGTGTTTTGGGACGTTGACCCCAGCGAAATCGACCTTGAAGGCGACTCGACGTACGTCATCGCGCGGGTACTGGAGAAGGGTCGAATGGCTGAGGTGCGGTGGCTGATGAGGACGTACGGGCTGAGCTCCATTCATCGCGTTCTGGCCACAGCCGCCAACCCCGAGCTGTCTCCACGGACGCTTGCCATGTGGCGAGTGGTGTTGGACGCAAAGGACGAGCCATGGGCCAATCCTCCCGCTTGGCGGCAGCGCAGCTCGATACCCTGGCCGAGCTAGCCCGCCTTGCGCAGGCGAGCGCCTTCTATCTCGCTGGCGGCGGCGCGGTCGCTCTGCACTTCGGCCACCGGCAGTCGCGTGATCTCGACCTGTTTACACGTGGGCCGGCTGTCGACCTGGAGGTCCTGCGGCGCACGTTGGTCACCAAGGGGGGTGTGGAGGTCCTGGCTATCAGCGACACCACGCTCGCGGTTCGCATGGGGGGAGTACCCGTCGACTTTGTCAACTACCCATACTCCTTGCTGGAGGAACCCCTAACCGGCCCGGCTGGGATTCGCTATGCCGGAATCAAGGACTTGGCCGTCATGAAGCTGGTGGCTATCGCGAGGCGGGGGTTCAAGAGAGACTTCTGGGACCTCCACGAGCTTCTGGTGCGCGGTCCCATGAAGTTGGGCCGGGCGCTGTCGTGCTACCGCCAGAGGTTCGGCGTGGCCGAAGCTGACACCTACCATGTCCTCAAGGCCTTGACGTACTTTGCGGACGCTGAGTCCGAGGACGCGCCGCTTCAGGGCATGAAGCCAGCGCACTGGAGAGCCATCAAGGCCTTCTTCGAGAAGCAGGTGCGAGAGATCATGCGTTTCGAGTAGCAAGCTTGTTGCGGCGGCCCATTGGCCGCCTCGCCGGGGGAAACGGGTTCCTGGCACCACGCGCGTTGCGCAGGCGCTCGGGCTCGGGCGCCTCGCGCGGGACATGCGGCCCGGCGTGCTGGCGATAGCGTACGGCCCGGCGCCTCCGGACGACCCGGAGCGCTTCGTGCTGACAGAGCTCGAACGCCCGCGTAAGCTGCTTGCAGGACCTCCGCGGCGGATAGCCGCCGTGACCGCTGCTACAAGCAAGGCAACCGCAAAGGCGCCGCGCATGACCACCGCGAGCACATTTCGCAGCTACGCCTCGCTGCTCAAGCTCAGTCACACCGTCTTTGCCTTGCCCTTCGCCCTGGCGGCGGTGGTGCTCGCCGCACCGTTCACCGAGGTCACGTGGCGCAAGCTGGTGCTGATCGTGCTTTGCATAGCAGCGGCACGCACAGCGGCCATGGCCTTCAACCGCCTCGTGGATCGCGCCTACGACGCAGCGAACCCGCGCACCGCCCGGCGCGAGCTTGCCACGGGTGCCCTTTCCGTGGTTTCGGTGCGGGCGCTCGTGGCCGTATCCTGCGCGCTGTTCGTGGGGGCAGCAGCGCTGCTGGGAACGCTGCCGCTGTTGCTGAGCCCGCTCGCCCTGGCTCTGGTGCTCGGCTACTCGTACACGAAACGGTTCACCTGGGCTTGCCACTTGATCCTGGGCGTTGCCGTCGCGTTCGCGCCGGGCGGCGCCTGGATCGCCGTTGGAGGCCCCCTCGACGAAAGCGCCGCACCCTGGTTGCTCGTGCTGGGAGTAGCCACCTGGATCGCCGGCTTCGACATTCTGTATGCGCTCCAGGACAGGGATTTCGACATCGGCGTAAAGCTCCATTCCATTCCGCGTCGCTTTGGCATCCGAGGCGGACTGCTGCTCAGCGCGCTGCTGCATGTAGTCACGGTTGCGTCGCTCGTCGCAGTGGGGGTGATCTTGGAGCGTGGAAGCGTCTACATGCTCGGTGTCGCCCTCATCGCACTGCTGCTGGTCGCCGAGCACGCCATG